>JAGUZU010000015.1 GCA_020060625.1 Anaerolineales bacterium
CGGAGTCCACAGAGAAAAACCTTTAAAAAATCTCCGTGCCCTCTGTGCGCTCTGTGGTAAATAGGGTATTACCCCACTTAATCCTGAAGAGCCTAAAAGAATCAAAAAAGACGGGCATTGGAAAGCCCGTCTTTTTTGATTCCAGTTTAGATCATCGTTGGTTCTTCGTACTTTCCAAAGACCTTCGTCATCACGCCGACGATCTCGCCAAGCGTGCAATACGCATGGACGCATTCCATGATGTATGGCATGGTGTTTTCGGTTCCCTCGCACGCGATGCGCAGACGATCCAGCGTTTGCCCCACGCGCCCGCTGTCGCGCGTCTTGCGGACTTCATTCAAACGCGCCACCTGCCGACTGTACCCGTCCGGGTCCATTTTCAGGATGGGGATCTCCTGCGGCTTGTCATCGAGATAAGCGTTCACTCCCACAATCTTCCGCTTGTGTTCATCGATCTCGCGTTGATAACGATATGCCGCATCCGAGATTTCGCTTTGCATGAACCCCTTTTCAAGCGCCGGGATGACTCCGCCCAGGTCTTCGATGCGACGGAAGTAGGCGTACGCATCTTTCTCCATTCGGTCTGTTTGCGCTTCGACGAAGTAACTCCCCCCAAGCGGATCCACCGTATTCGCCACGCCCGATTCCTCGGCGATGATCTGCTGGGTGCGCAAGGCAACCGTCACAGCATGTTCGGAGGGAAGCGCCAACGCTTCATCCATTGAATTTGTATGAAGCGACTGTGTCCCGCCCAGCACAGCCGCCAACGCCTGTATCGCCACGCGGACAATGTTGTTCTCCGGTTGCTGCGCTGTTAATGAAACGCCCGCCGTCTGCGTATGGAAGCGCATCAGCCACGAGCGCGGATTCTTTGCCTTGAAAGTCTCGCGCATTTCACGCGCCCATATCCTGCGGGCGGCGCGGTATTTGGCGATCTCTTCGAAGAAATCGTTGTGCGCGTTGAAGAAGAAGGACAGGCGCGGCGCGAATTCGTCCACGTCCATGCCGCGCTCGATCCCCCAGCGGACGTATTCCATCCCGTCCGCCAGCGTGAACGCAAGTTCCTGCGCGGCGGTCGAACCCGCCTCGCGGATGTGATAGCCGCTGATCGAAATCGTATTCCACTGCGGAACTTTCTGCGCGCCGAATTCCATCGTGTCCACTACCAGCCGCATCGAAGGTTCCGGGGGGAAGATGAATTCCTTCTGCGCGATGAATTCCTTGAGGATGTCGTTCTGCGTGGTGCCGCGCAGTTGATCGGGGCGCGCGCCCTGTTTCTCGGCGGCGGCAATATACATCGCCCAGATGATCGCGGCGGGCGAGTTGATGGTCATGCTGGAGGAAACTTTATCGAGCGGAATTCCATCCAGCAAAATTTCCATGTCTTTCAGGGAGGAGATTGCCACGCCGCATTTGCCAAACTCACCCAGCGCTTCGGGCTGGTCGGTGTCGTAGCCCATTAAAGTCGCCAAATCGAAGGCAATGCTCAAGCCGGTCTGACCCTGCTCGAGTAAGTATTTGAAGCGTCCGTTCGTTTCTTCCGCTGTTCCGAAGCCCGCGAACATGCGCATCGTCCACAGTTTAGAGCGGTGCAATGTCGGGTGGACTCCTCTTGTGTACGGGTACTCGCCCGGAAATCCGAGCGAGGTGTTGTAGTCCATGTCCGCCACATCGAACGGCGTGTACAGTCGGTTGATCGGTTCGGAGGAGGTGGTGATAAATTCGTCGGCGCGTTCGGGCAGTTGACTTAACGCTTTTTTGAGGGAGGTCTCCTCCCATTTGGAAAGCGATTTTTTCAATTCATCGAGCTTCTTTTTATCGTACATGGCGGCTCCTTTTGCGGCAATATTCGCATTATACTTTACTGGTATACTCACGCACGAAGGTAACTTATGCCCCGCTTTGAACTTGACGTTGATCCCTGCGACCACATCACCGCAGATGCCATTGGCAGCCCCGGTCAGCGTGTCTTTTATCTGCAAGCCTATCAGGACACCCGTACCATCACCATTATCATCGAAAAGGCGCAGCTGCTCTCGCTTGCGATCGGCATCGAGCAGTTTCTGGCGCAGTTGAGTCGGCAAAACCCTGAGCTGGAAGAAGCGTCGGGCGATTACGTGGAAGAATCCATGCGCATCCACCCGCCCGTGGACCCGCTCTTCCGCGCCGGTGAGATCGGCTTGGGGTACGACAAGGAACGCGACCGCGTCGTCATCTTCACCAAGGAATTGCTGACCGAAGACGCCGAACCCGAGGAGGCTGCCCAAATCCGCTTTTGGGCGACGCGCGCGCAAATCCGCCGCCTCGCCCGTTGGGGGCAGGAAGTCTCCTCGCGCGGACGCCCGCTTTGCCCGCAATGCGGTCAACCGATGGAACCGGAAGGTCATTTCTGCCCGAAGAAGAACGGGCACCTTCATTAAGATTTGGTTTCAGGTTGAAGGTTACAGGTTGCAGGTTTTATCTTTCAACCTTCAACCTGTAACCTTCAACTTTTCCATGAGCATCCCCCCCTCTCCAAAAATAAAAGCAGCAATTACGAACGGCAACTACGAACTTCGCGGTCAGTTCATGTTGGGGAGCAATTACACCTTCCTTGTGGATGTCCATCACGAGAGCGAAACAATCCAAGCCGTGTATAAACCCAGCAAGGGCGAACAACCGCTGTGGGATTTCCCCGAAAGCACGCTTGCCTTGCGCGAAGTTGCCGCGTATGTCTTGAGTGAGGCGCTCGGTTTTCATATCGTCCCCATCACCGTCTATCGGGAGGACGGTCCGCACGGTCCCGGTTCGCTTCAGCAATACATCGATTACGACGTTGAATATCATTACTTCAGTTTCACGCCTGAAGACAAACAAAAACTTCGTCCCATCGTCCTCTTCGATCTTCTTGCCAACAACGCCGACCGCAAGGCCAGTCATGTTTTCTTTGAAGACGAAACGCATCACCTCTACGCCATCGATCACGGGATATGCTTCCACGAGGAATACAAACTCCGCACCGTGTTATGGGACTTCGCCGGTCAAGCCATTCCGGACGAATTGCTCGCGCCTCTCTCCTCGACCGGAAACTGGTCTGCCCTCTTCGAGCCTTATCTCAGCCCGAAGGAAATCCGCGCCCTCCTCCTCCGCGCGGAAGAATTGTGCGCATCGAAAGTTTTTCCCCGTCCGTTGCAGGGACGCAGGGCGTATCCATACCCGCCAATCTAAAAAATGTTGAAGGTCGCAGGTTGCAAGAGAGCCAAACCTTCAACTTTCAACTTTCAACCTGAAACAGGAGTTTCCCTATGCACTACAACCTCGCCCTCATCGGTTTTGGAAACGTCGCCCGCGCATTGGCGCGACTTCTCATCCGCAAAGCAGACTTGCTTAAATCAAAACATGATGTCACGTTTTCATTCACAGGCATCTCGACGGGAAGACACGGTTTTGCAGTTAATCCAAAAGGTCTCGATATTCAAAAGGCTCTCGAACTCGTCGAAAGTGGTAAAGATATCTTTCCTCTTTCCTCTTTCGACGTGAAAGACTCTCTTGCCGTCATCCAACACTCCCAAGCCAACGTAATGTTCGAAAATTCCCCCGTCAATACCCAAACCGGTCAGCCCGCCATTGACCACATCCGCACCGCGTTGGAGTTGGGCATGCACGTCAGCACCGCGAATAAAGGCCCCGTAGTGCATGGCTACCGTGAATTGACCGCGTTAGCGGAATCGAAGGGGAAAAAGTTCCGGTTTGAATCCGCGGTTCTGGGCGGCGCGCCCGTTTTCTCGGTCATGCGTGAGGCGTTCCCGCTGGCGGAGCTGGAATCTTTCAAAGGCATCCTCAACGCTACGACCAACGTCATCTTATCCCGCATGGAAAGTGGCGAGACGTACGAACAAGCCTTGAACCATGCCCAATCCATCGGCTTGGCGGAGACCGACCCGACCAACGACGTGGACGGTTGGGACGCCGCCATCAAAGTCGCCGCGCTGGCGACGGTATTGTGGAATACGCCCATGACGCCGCAGCAGGTCAACCCGACGGGCATTCGCGGCATCACATTCGAGATGATCGCCAAAGCCAAAGCGGACGGCAAGCGTTATAAATTGGTTTGCTCTGCTGAAAAAGTAAATGGAGAGATCGTTGCCAGCGTTTCGCCCCAATTGGTGGACTCATCTTCATCGCTGTACGGCATGATGAACTCCAGCACGGGCATCACCTTTAGAACCGATGTGGTGCTGGATTATTCGATTGTGCTCTCTGAAAAACCCGGCATGACGGGTGGACCGGTTGAAACCGCCTATGGTCTGTTCGCAGATTTTGCGAGTATTGTCAAATAAAATTCTTGGATGCGTCGCACCAGACTCGATTAGATAAAATCAAACGGGAATGATATGCGACGCATTTTATGCAACCAACAAAATCACCAACGCCAAAATAGCGGGGACAGCTTGAATGTAAAAGATGCGTTTGCTCACCGTGAATGCGCCGAAGATTCCCGCAATGATGACACAACTGAGGAAAAATATTTTTACAGGGTCGCCTGCGAACAATCCCCAGATCAATCCTGCCGCGAGGAAGCCGTTGTACAGTCCCTGATTCGCAGCAAGGGTCTTCGACTGTTTGGCTTGCCCCTCCGTCATGCGAAAGGATTTCATCCCGCGCGGCTTGTCCCATTGGAACATTTCGAGATAGAGAAAATAGAAGTGCAAGAGAGCGACGATCACGATAAGAATGTCTGATACGAGTTTCATGGTTTCTCCTTTTGTAGGTCGCGTTTTCGACGTGACTACAGTATAGCAGGGACAAAACAGAACAAAAATTCTGTTATACTGCCTTATTGTCATTCTGAGTGGCGCCTCGCGCCACGAAGAATCTCTACGACAATCCTAGAGACTCTTCGGTCGCGGAACACACGCTCCCTCAGAGTGACATGCACAGGTGAACCTTATGGCAAAAACGAAAACCCACACCCGATATGTCTGCCAGCAGTGCGGACGAGTCTCCGCTTCATATATGGGCAAATGCCCGCAGTGCGGCGCGTTCGATAGCATGGTGGAGGAAGTCGTCCACGACGAACCCGTCGCGAAGAAGGGAGCGGCGAATGTTCGCGGCTTGAGCGGTCGCTCGGAGCCGCGCCCCATCTCCGAGGTCAGCGGTGAAGCGGAAGATCGCGTTCACCTGCCGATCGGTGAGTTCGCGCGTGTGCTCGGCGGCGGCATTGTTCCCGGCTCCATCGTGCTTGTGGGCGGCGACCCGGGCATCGGCAAGTCCACGCTCATGCTGCAAATGGCGATGGAGATGGCGAAGGTACAGCGCGTGTTATATGTGTCGGGCGAAGAGTCGGAGCGGCAGATCAAGATGCGCGCGGTACGTTTGTTCAATGGGACAAAGGAGTTGCCGAAGGAATTGCTGTTGGTGACGGAGACGAATCTCGAAGTGATCTTCAGCCACGTCCGCGAATCAAAACCGGACCTGTTGATTGTTGACTCCATCCAGACCACGTACCTCTCTGAATTGGATTCATCGGCGGGCTCAGTTTCACAGGTGCGCGAATGTTCTTCGCAGTTGCGAGAGTTGGCGAAGTCCAGCGGTGTGACGGTTTTCATGATCGGACACGTTACAAAAGAAGGCGCGATTGCCGGTCCGCGTGTGCTGGAACATATTGTGGATACGGTTTTGTATTTGGAAGGAGATCGTTTTCAAGCCTATCGCTTGTTGCGTTCGGTGAAGAATCGCTTCGGCGCGACCTCTGAAGTGGGCGTGTTCGAAATGCGCGAAGGCGGCATGATCGAAGTGACCAACCCCTCCGAGGCGTTTTTGGCGGAGCGGCTGGTCAATGCCGCAGGTTCTGCGATTGCGGTAACGATGGAAGGCACACGTCCCATCCTCGTGGAGGTGCAGGGACTCACGTCACCGACTCAATTTGGCAACGCCCGCCGCACCCCCAACGGTGTGGACTTCAATCGTCTGCTGCTCATTACCGCCGTGTTGACCCGCCGTGTCGGCTTGAAACTCGCCGAGCAGGATGTCTTCGTCAACGTGGTGGGCGGCATTCAAATTGACGAACCCGCCGCAGACTTAGCCGTCGCCGCCGCCATCGCTTCTTCGTGGAAGGATGTGCCTGTCCGCGCCGAAGCAGTCTTGATCGGTGAAATTGGCTTGGCAGGCGAATTGCGTATGCCGGGGCAGATGGTGGCGCGCTTGAAGGAAGCGCAGAAACTTGGCTTCAAAACCGCCATTATTCCCAAAGCAATTCGCAAAGGCGAAGAATACCCGAAAGGCATCGAGATCGTCGAAGTCCGCTCGGTGGATCAGGCGTTGGATAAGGCGTTGAAGAGAGAGAAATAGAAAATGTCATTGCGAGGGCGCTCTTGTTCTATGCCCGAAGCAATCTCAAACTTAATTGCGAGATTGCTTCGTCGGGAAGATCGCCCTCCTCGCAATGACGGGAGAATTTTATGTGCCGAAGTATCAAACCCCTTAGAAATATGGATCACCCCGTCACCGAGCAGGAGATATACGAAGCCGCTTTGCAATATGTGAGAAAAGTCAGCGGGTATCGAAAGCCTTCCAAAGTCAATGAAGAGACGTTCAATAAAGCGATTGAGGAAGTGGCGGATGCGACAAAAAAGATATTGAAGAATCTAAAGATGGTCGAAGGTCAAAAGTTGAAAGTCTCTGCCTGACTTTCGAACTTTGACCGTTCCCTCCCGCAGCCACTTTCCACTTAAAACTTGGCGTTTTTGGCGGTCCCGTGTACGGTGGAGAATTCTTATAAAAAATCTATCCAGTGTTATTCAAAATCCTACACTCCCGATTTAACATCGGCGTATTGATGTCGAATAAAAAGGAGTGATAAAAATGACGCTGTACGTCCAACCTTATCCGTTTCGCCGCATGGCGCGCCGCCATTACCAACAGCCGCAGCAACGCTCGCTGAACGTGAACGTCCGCGAGGAGGATGAATCTTATATCCTTTCCGCGCTTGTGCCGGGCTTGAAGGCGGATGACCTGAAGATCCAGGTGCTTGAGAACGTCGTCAGCATCGAGGGCGAATTCAAGGCGGATGAAACGGAATTCCTGCTGAACGAACTTCCACAGGGTTTCTTCCAGCGCACATTGCGCATGCCCGCCGCCATCGACGCGGAAAAGGTCGAAGCGAAAATTTCGGATGGCATCCTGACCCTGACCTTGCCCAAAGCCGAGTCTGCCCGCCCGAGGAAGATCAAGGTCACAGTACGCTGAGTCAGTTGTCGGCGTGATGAGAGGCGCATGAAGTCCCGTGCGCCTTTTTGCTTTAATAGGGGAAAATTAAGCCTGGCGTTTCCTGTAAAATCAGGCAGTATAATTCTGGAATTCTTTCCCCTGGAGAAAACAAGTGCGCGTCAAGTATTTGCTGACTTTTATTCTGATATTTGCCCTGTTGAGCGCGTGCGGAGGAAATGCCGCCACGGAAATTCCCGCGCCGACAGTTGTGCCGACTCATACGCCGGCACCGCCTGCCACCATGATCCCGACGGCTTCCACGCCGCTGGCGATTCTCGTCATCCCCGAAGATTTGGACAAGGCGACATCCGACCTGTATCAGGAAACGGTGTATGACCTCGCGCAGGAATCGGGCTTTCGTTTTCAAGTCCGCAACGTGCTGACACCGGAAGACCTCGCCGACCCAACTTTGAAGGTTGTCATCGCTTTTCCGCCGGACCCCGGTATCGCTTCTTTTGCGCCCTCTGCGCCAAACGCGCAGTTCCTTGCCGTCAACATCCCCGACTTGACAGCGGGCGGAAACGTGAGCGTCCTCGCGCCGAACACCCAGATCGAACTGCCCGCCTTTCTCGCGGGATATACCCTGGCAATGCTTGTCACAGAATATCATATCGGCATGTTGTATCCCGAAGGCGATGGGGAGGCTGTGGCGGCTGTCAATGCGTTCAATAACGGCATGAGGTATTACTGCGGTCTGTGCAAAAGGATTTACTTTACCGCGATTGATTATCCGACATTTTTGGGAATCCCGCAGGGTGAAGACCCCGGTAAATTCGGCGGATATGCCAATGTCCTCATCAATGACCGCGATGTGGACGCGCTGTATATTTACCCCTCGCTCGTCAGCGATGATTTCCTGACGTATGTCGGCACGCAGGGGGTCTTGTTGATCGGAACGTCCATGCCGGAGCAGCGCCCCGGCGGCTGGGTGATGACGATTCGCCCGGATACGGTCAAGGCGATCCAGACTGCCTGGCCCAACCTAATTGCCGGGCAGGGCGGCATCAACGTTCAATCCCCGCTCGGAATTGCGGACGTGGACCCGGGCATTCTCACCGATGGTAAATTGCGCCTCGTAGAAGAAACGTTGGAAGGCTTGCTGGCGGGGCGGATCTCCACTGCCAACCCATAAAGAAAAGGACGGGCGTTCGCCCGTCCTTTTCTTTATGAATACATCTGCACAGTTTGTTTGCGTGGAACGAACCATTCCTGCCGCGCCAGCCACGCCATGGATTTGATCAACAACGCCATTGGGCTGATGGGGGTGAAGATATATTCGTCCACGCCCGCATGATAGTATTCGGAGATTTCCCGTTCGCCGCGCCGGGCTGCCAGCAATAGAAGCGTGCCATTGGTCGTGGGGCGAAGGTGATTGCAAAGCGCCAGGGTTTCATCCCCCGGCAGGTTGAGGTGCAGGACGATCAGCTCGGGCGTAAGCAGGCGGGCGGTTTGAATCCCGTGCTGCGCCGAAGCCTCGCTGATGACGCGGCAATTCTTCTGTGTGTACAGCGTTTCCCATACGCTGACCATTTCCGTGTCCTGCGAAATGATGAGGACCGTGCGCGTTTCAGGGGTGTCTGAATTGGATTTCCATGCTGCAATCATATATCGTCCTTCCTGGATTCTTTCTTTTTAATCTATGAGTTGCCGGATATGCAAACAACGGGAGTGACCCCTTGGTACTAACCCGGTGCGGTCTTCTCAAAGCGCGGATTCTCCGTGAAAAACGGAAAAATATCCGTCCAATCCGTTAAACTCGCGTACAAACAAGCCTTGAAACCGGATTTTGAGAAAGCGATGCCAACCCGGTCATTTCCCTTGACGCCGCTCGGGATTGCGTGATAAACTCGCGGACGCTTGCAAAAGCAAATCCAATGAAAGGAGGCGCACGCCCAATGTTTATGATCAAGTTCTATATCACCCCGTCGTTTACCAGCATCGTTGGTGCTGATTCTCGCAGTGCGCCTGTTCGCCGCTAGGCAAGTCTTTTGCTGCCATGCGGCCGCGGCGCGCCAAGCCCGTGGTCGTTTTTATTTAAGCGTCGAAACGCCATGGGTCGAACCTGTGGCGTTTTTTGTTTGGAGGAAATCATGTTGGATATACAAACTCAATTGTTCGAGGCAAAGGATGTCCGTTTTGGTCCCATCGACCATGAAACGCATCCCGAAGTCGAATCCAAATGGACGCATGACGCCGAGTTCATGCGCCTGATGGAACTCAAGCCCGTCCGCCCGCTTTCGCCTGCGATGGTGAAGAAGCAGTATGAAGCCATCGAAAAGGAAATGGAGGAGGACAAGAACCTGTTCTATTTCACCATCCGAGCCCGCGAAGACGACCGTTTGATCGGCAAGGCGGTGGTGGAGTGGATAGACTGGGCGAACGGCAACGGCTACGTCCGCTTGGGGATTGGCGCGGCGGAGGATCGCCGCAAAGGTTACGGCTCACAGGCGCTGGGCATGTTATTGCGCTATGCCTTTGGTGAGTTGAACCTGTACCGTGTCACTGCGGTTGTGCCTGCCTACAATGAAGGCGCATTGCGTCTCTTTCAAAAGTTCGGTTTTGTGGAAGAAGTTCGCAGGCGCAAGGCTTTGCATCGCGATGGGGGTTTTTGGGACATTGTCGCATTCGGCTTGTTAAATGCCGAATGGCGCGAGCAGACAGCGGCGTAGGGTGAAGCGATGAAAGACATCTATCGCGGATCCCTCGTCCGCTTATCTGGCGCGTCACCGGAAGTCATGGCGAAAGCCTTTGCCCGCTGGAATCGCGATTCGGAAATTTACCGTCTCGCGGATAACGAGCCGACGCGGTTGTGGTCGGAGAAAAAACTAAAGGAAAGTTTCGAGAAACAGCAGGAGAAGGACGCGCGCGCCTACCGCTTCGTGTTGCGCGCGCTGGTTGATGACAAGCTGCTTGGCATTATCGGGCTTGTGCCGAACGATACCTGCGAGGATGCGTGGCTGTATATCTCCATCCATGAACGTGAATATCACGGCAAGGGTTATGGTACGGATGGCATGAAGATCATCATGCGGTACGGTTTTCTTGAGTTGGGCTTGCGGCGCATCACGCTCGGTTTGCACGGATATAACGAGCGCGCGCTGAAAACCTATCAAAAGGTCGGTTTTCAGCTTGAAGGCAGAGTGCGCGGAGATGTCATCAAGGACGGCGCGCGTTACGACGGGCTTTACATGGGCATCCTGCGCGAAGAATGGCTTGCAAGGCAGAATGCGGCATGAACGGACTTTTGAAAGGCAGTCTTGCGCGCCTTGCGGCTGTGGATCATGAAGAACTTGGCAAAGCCTATGCGGTTTGGAATCGCGATTCTGAACTGAAGCGCCTGCTGGACAGCGATGCGGCGCGGTTGTATTCCGCCAAAGCCGGCATTGATTTTTTCAAGAAGATGATCGAGGAAGCCTCGCCGAACGACCATTTTTTCTCGATCCGCGCATTGGACGATGACCGGTTGCTCGGCGATATCAATCTGAACGTCGTCAATGATTGGGGCGGACGCAATGCGTTCGTCGGCATCTGCATTGGGAATCGAAAGGATTGGGGCAGGGGTTACGGCACGGATGCGATGAAGGCGATCCTGCGCTTTGCTTTTACGGAGATCAACCTTAACCGCGTGACGCTCACTGTCTTTGAATATAACCCGCGGGCGATCCATTCCTATGAAAAAGCGGGCTTCCGCCATGAAGGACGCGCGCGCGGCGTCCTTCTCAAAGATGGAAAACGCTGGGACATGCTCTATATGGGCATCCTGCGTGATGAATGGACAAATCTTCAATGAACGACCTGATTGTGGAATTGGCTTGTCCACACACCCTTCAGGTCTATATAGGATAAAAAATGACAACACAACTACAACCCACTGAAACGACCCTCGACCCGGCACTTACCCTGCGCGCGGTGCAATGGTCTGACCTGAATGCGGTGACGCAGCTTATTTACGATGTCTGCGAAGCGGATGGCGATACGACGGTGGCGGTCACGCCGGAAGAATTGAAGAATGAATGGGAGACGGAAGGCTTCGACCTTCAACGTGACGCCTTTCTGGTACAAACACAGGACGGGCATGTGGTCGGTTATGAAGAATTCGTCAATATCAAGGATCACAGCCACCTGAACGCGGATGGATATGTCCACCCGAAGTTCAAAGGGATGGGAATTGGCACAGCCCTCTTGCGGAAGGTCGAAGCGCGCGCCCGTGAGGAAATTTCACCCGCCGCATCTGACCTTCGCGTTTTCCTGCGCGCCACAACCGACAGCAAGGACGAAGCTGGGAAATCCATGTTTGAAAATGAGGGTTTTTCGGTCATTCGGTATCACTGGCGCATGGAAGCCCGGTTGAATGAAGCGCCGCCCGCGCCTGTTTTTCCGGATGGCATCGAATTGCGTCCCTTCGACCGTGAGGAACACGCCCGGGCAGTGTGGGAGGCGGAAAATGAAGCCTTCCGCGATCATTGGGGAAGCCACGACGTCACATTCGAGGAATGGCAGCATCGAAAATTCGGCAAGCCCGATTTTGACCCGGCATTGTGGGTGATTGCCTGGGATGGCGACCGGATTGCAGGGGTCTCGCAGAACCGTTACCGAATGGGAATCGGGTGGATCGGCTCGTTGGGAGTCCGCCGCCCGTGGCGCAAACGAGGGCTTGGTCTCGCGCTTCTGACACATTCATTCCGGGAATTTCACTCGCGCGGTACGACCACCATCGGGCTGGGCGTGGATGCGTCCAACCCCACCGGCGCGACCCGTCTTTATCAAAAAGCGGGCATGTACGTGGCGAGTGAATTTGTCACATTTGAAAAGGAATTACGCCCCGGCAGAATGCCGGAGGAATAGGATCGAAATGAACGCAACACAAGCAAAAACAAAGGCTGAACTGCCAAAGGGCTTCACCGTCCGCGGCGCGGCATTGAACGATGTCGAACCCGCATTAACCCTGTTCAACACCTGGTCACGGTCAGTTATCGGACAGGATGAAATTACTGATGTGGACGCGATCCGCAATGAATGGGTTTCACCCGGCTTTGACCCTGCACAGGATATTCGTCTGGTGTTTTCACCCGAAGGGCAGATGGTCGGTTACATCGAAGCATGGACGACCGCCAAGCCGCCCGTCCACCCCTGGATCTGGGGACGGGTGCATCCCAATTACAACGGTTTGGGCATTGGCACATGGCTGTTGAATTGGGCGGAGGAACGTGTCTGTAAAGCGTTGGATGAACTCCCCGCCGACCTGCGGTTTGCGCCGCGTGTGGGTATCTTCCGCCAATCTGAAGCGTCCAAAAAATTATTCGAGGATATGGGCTTTCAATATATCCGTAGTTCGTATGACATGCAGATCGAATTGGATGAAACCCCGCTCGCGCCGCAATGGTCCGGGGAGATAACGCTCAAGACCTGCGACCCCGAAAAGGATATGAGAGCGGTCTATCTGGCACAGCGCGAATCCTTCCGCGACCATTTTGGTTATGTGGAGGAGCCGCTCGAGGAAGGCTTTGAACGCTTCAAACATTTTTTGACCGGCGAAGCCTTTGACCCGTCCCTGTGGTTCCTTGCCATGGATGGCGATGAAATTGCAGGCATTTCCCTGTGCCGTTTGCAATCCTACAGCGACCCGAACCTCGGTTATGTGAACATTCTTGGCGTGCGCCGCGCCTGGCGTAAACGCGGCGTAGGGCTGGCATTGCTCCGTCACAGTTTTGGCGAACTCTATGAACGCGGCAAACGCAAGGTCGGTTTGGGTGTGGACGCATCGAATCTGACGGGCGCCCTGCGATTGTACGAAAAAGCAGGCATGCACGTTCATCAGGCGTTCGACCTGTACGAAAAAACGATTCGCTCTGGACGCGAAATCAGTGTAGAATCACTGTCGGAATAGCTCATTTACACAAAATGTCCCGTGGAAAACCTGCGGGGCAGGGTCGCATAGCCAAATACCGCACAAGGAGAGATCTATGAATCTGCGTTGCCTCTACTGCCAAACTCCGTTCACGCTCAACCGCGCCGAAATGCTCACCGCGATTGTCACCATGAACGAAAAGAACCTGAACCATTACGACGCCCATTGCCCCCGCTGCCGCCGCGCCAACTCCATTTCCCGCCAGCGGATGGAACTCTTCTTCCCGAACTGGCGCGACGCAGCCAAGCAGATGGCTTCCGCCCCCGCCTCTCCTCCTCCGCCCGTGCCTGCTTCTGCTTCCCTGAAAACGGAACCACTCTCGAAGGCGGTTCGGAAAGCCGCCCTGAAAATCTCCGCATCCAAAACGACCGCGGCGGAAAAAGCCAAACCTTCCGCGTCAAAACGAAAGCGTGCCTCGAAGCCCGCAACGGTGAAGAAGACAACCACCGCCTCATCCAAGCCCGCGCCCGCGAAGAAGACAACCGCTGCCTCATCCAAGTCCGCGCCCGCAAAGAAGACGACTTCCAAATCCGCTGCGAAGAAATCCACAACCGCCAAGACGACGAAGAAAACCACGACAAAAAGCAGCAAGAAATAAGCGAGCGGTGAAGGAATGATCCCGCAGGTTGGTTAATCGCCTGCGGGATGTTTTTATGAAACGGACAGTAAATGAACATTCGCGCGGTATTTTTCGATTTTGGCGGCGTCATCCAGCGCACTGAATACCAGGCTCCGCGCCAGCATCTGGCGGAACGATACGGCATGGACTATGACGACATTGACAAGATTGTCTTTGCGAGCGATTCCGCGCAGCGCGCCTCCGTGGGCGAGATCAAGGAGGAGGCTCACTGGCAAAATGTGCTGAAGCGCGTCAAAGGTTCCGAAGCGGATGTGTCGGTCATCAAGAATGAATTTTTCGGCGGCGACGTGATAGACCTTGATCTGGTGAATTTTATCCGCTCCCTGCGCGGGAAATTCCACACGGGGCTTATCTCGAACGCATGGAGCGGCTTGCGGTCTGTCCTTGAAAAGGAAAAACTCATCGATGTTTTCGATACGGTCATCATCTCTGCGGAGGTGGGTATGACAAAGCCCGAGCTGGGAATCTTTCGTCTCGCGTTGGAGCAGGCAAAGGTCAAGGCGGAAGAGGCGGTTTTCGTGGACGATGTCCAGGTCAACATTGACGGATGTCAGGAGGTTGGGATGAAGGGCGTCCTGTTCGATGATCCGCGCAAGGCGATGGAGCGATTGAAGGAATTGTTGAAGGTTGGGTAATTTTTGCGGTGCGGACGAATCCATCCGCCTGTCTTTCACTGCCCTATACAAGAATGTAAAGGTGATTAATTGACGCATGCAGTCCTACCATGTATAATTTCGGCGCTGTCCCTTATTAATGAGGGAAAGTAGAGGAAAAATGGCGCTGCGCGGAAATTTACGTGATTTTACGATTACACAACTTTTAAACCTGATTAACCTTGCGGGTAAGACGGGAACGCTGGTGGTGGATGGGACTTCCGAGCAGGCGTATGTTTCCTTCCGTGAAGGCAAGCTTGCCTATGCCCGCGTCGGCAGGGAGGATGGAGGACTGGCGTCCGTTCTGCATAAGGCGAACAAGATCAACGCCAGCCAATACCGCGCCATTGCGGACCGGGCGGGTCAGATGACCGATAAGGAATTGGGTTTGCTTCTTATTAATGCCGGATACGTCACTCAGGACGATATCCTTTTGAATTTGCAGGCATATTTCACGGATGTGGTACGCCGCTTGTTTACGTGGGTGGAGGGGATATTCCGTTTCGAGAACGATATGCTCCCGCCGGACGACCGCATCAACGTGCGGCTCGACCTGGAGAACATCATCATCGAGGGGTCGCGCCAGCTTCGCGAGTTGGAGCAGTTGCAGGATGAAATTCCCAGCCTCGACATGGCTCTCAAGTTCACAGACCGCCCGCTTACTAATGTGAATTTGAGCGTGGACGAATGGAAGGTTGTCAAGTTCGTTGACCCGAAGAATACGATGCGGCAGATCGCAGGCACGAACAAACTGACGGAGATTGAAGTCCGCAGGATCGTGTATGGCTTGTTACAGGCGGGGTTGGTCGAACTGGTGCGCCCCGCCAATGCTCCTGTTCCGCCGAACCCGAAGATGTTCCCGACAGAGAACAAGGAAGAACAGAAAACTTTGATCAATAAACTGATCGGCCGCATTCGCACGATGTAGGCATACAGGTCGGAAGGATAACAACTATGCAAACGGTCAAAATGGTAGTGACAGGTCCATTCAGCGCAGGCAAGACGCAGTTCATCCAATCGGTCAGCGAGATCGACGTGGTTGCCACCGAGCGCAGGATTTCCTCGGATGAAGAGCGCACCATCAAGTCGTCCACCACGGTGGCGATGGACTTTGGGCGCATCACTGTGGATGAAGACCTGGTGCTTTATCTCTTCGGCACGCCCGGTCAGAAGCGCTTCGATTTCATGTGGGAGATTCTCTCCGAAGGGATGCTGGGCTTCATCGTCATGGTGGATAGCACCCGCCCTGAAACCTTCCGCGAGGCGCGTTCCATCCTTGAAACCTTCCGCGCGTACGCCCCCACGCCCTTCGTGGTCGCCGCGAACAAACAGGATATGGAGGATGCCTGGGAACTCGACGATATGCGCCATGCCTTGCGGCTGGATAAAAATACAAAACTGCTGCCCTGCGTCGCCACCGACCGCAGCTCCGTGAAGACCGCCTTGCTGGAGTTGCTGTACAGCATATTGCAGGAAATGGAATCCGGGAAATAGGGGGCGGGTTGATATTTTGCCGTGTCTTCCATTACGACTGACCAGGGAATTGTTCATTATGAAGTCTACGGGCGGGGACGCCCGGTAATTCTTTTACATGGCTGGCTCGGCTCATGGGGGTTGTGGCAGGAGACCATGGCATATTTGGGTGCCTTTTACCGCACCTATGCGCTCGACTTTTGGGGGTTTGGCGAATCGGGAAAGAAACGTGAAACCTACGCTGTTTCGGATTTTGTAAGCCTCGTCAATCAATTCATGGAGCAATTGGGAATCGTCCACGCGCCGCTGGTGGGACACAGCATGGGCGGCACGGTCAGCCTGTCTGTCGCCATTCAATACCCCGAACGGGTCAGCAAAGTGGTGGTGGTCGGCTCGCCCATGGTCGGCTCGTCGCTTGCGCCTCTGTTGAAACTGGCAGGGTATCGCCCCATCGCCTTTATGCTGTTCAACATGATGGGACCCTTCCGCGCCTTCATGAAATATTACTATTCGCGGATGATATGCAGTGACCCGCGCTTCCCCGACATGATGGACCGCGACCTTTCCCGCACCACCGTTGAATCCTTCCTGCGTTCCATCGCTTCGCTTCGCCGTACAGACCTGACTCCCATGCTGCCATCGGTCAAAGTCCCGGCGATGGGTATCTATGGCGACAAAGATCTCATCGTCCATCCCATGCAATGGAAGCCGATGCTGGAGGGAATCGATCACGCCATCATCGAACGGTTTCCCAATGCGGGGCATTTCCCGATGCTGGAAGAGCCGACCGAATTCAGCCAGAAATTAAAAAAATTCCTCGACCAAGATTTCCCAACTTCATGAACCCTGAAACATATTACTATCCCTCGAAAATGGGAAGGACGATTTTTCTTGGCATGGAGGAGGTGATCGGCAAAAGCGGGGTGGATGCCATCCTTCGCCTTGCCGGGCTTGAGCATCTTTTGGAAAACGTCGACCAAGGCGTCTCATTCGAGGAGGTGAGCCGCCTGCAAAGTGCGTTGGAGCAGGCATACGGTCCGCGCGGGGGACGCGGGCTGGCGTTACGGACGGGGCGTTCCTGTTTCAAATACGGGCTTAAGGAATACGGTTCCATGCTCGGTCTGACTGAAATGGCGTTCCGCCTGCTCCCGCTTTCCACGAAACTGCATAGAGGCGCGATGATTTTTGCCGACCTCTTCAACAAGCACACCGACCAACGGGTGAAGGTGGAGGAAACGGAGAATAAACTCCTTTGGCATATCGAGCGTTGTCCGCTGTGCTGGCAGAGAGATGCGGAGGAGCCGGTCTGTCACCTGGCGGTTGGGCTTTTGCAGGAGTCCCTCTACTGGTTAAGCGGCGGCAAGGTCTTTCGTGTGGAGGAGACCGCCTGCATTGCCCGGGGCGACCGTTTTTGCACCATTACCATAGATAAAACCCCGCTCTCATAGTGGGAATCATCGTTTAATAACAATTTTGTTTTGTCGGGGGAGATGTTTTATCCCATGCTTTGATTTATAATTTCAACCATGCTTAAGATCATCCTCCACGCGCCGAATCACATCATGCCTTTTTGTGAACCTGCGCGTGAATTGCGGATTCAAAATTCGCCCCTGTGGCTGCATCAGCGAAACCTGCTCGCTCCCTACGTGACCCGCGAAATGGAGCTCAAACAGGGCGAACGACTCCAGCCTGTGCGCGAACCCGCCATTGTATACCGCGACAACCTCTTTTTCGATGAGTTTTACATTCAGGCGTTCATGGAGAAGGCGCTCAAGCGCAACCGCCCCGTTCGCGCCGCGTTTCGGAGCGATGACCCTGCCTTTCGTGAACACGCTTTTCCCCTTTCCACGTCCTACACGCCTGCCGGAAGTTTGTACCTTGCCGACCTGTGGTATTACCCCAACGGTCCCGTAGCGGGCGCGGAGCCTTTGGTCATCGACCTCGATGCGCGCGAGATCGGCTATTACCATGTGCCAACCTATATGGCAAACCAAACCGGCGATCTTGTATTCCAGGTTCCGTTGCGGAGTTTGATTGCCATTGACTCGTGGGTGCATGTCTTCATTGCGGATATGGTCTTCAGCCAATTCGCACGCGGCGCGCGTTTCGAAAAGCGCCTCAACGAAGACCTCGGCTTCAAATTGAAGATCATCGGCAAAGCCATTTATGAAGGAAGGCAGGTTCTTGAAAGTTCCGAGTTGGTCAAGATCGGAAAGGGTTGTGTGATCGACCCGAGCGCCGTCATTCACGGACCCGCCATTATCGGCGATAATGTCACCATCAACGCGGGGACGGTGATCGAAAACTGCGTGATTGGGAATAACGTCAACATTTCGCAGGATGTGCAGCTGATGCTCTCCGTGGTGGGGGATGGGGCATTCCTGCCTTTTCGCTCCGCCCTATTCATGACCACGCTGATGGAAAACAGCATGGTGGCGCAAAACACCTGCCTGCAAATGTGCGTGGTGGGGCGGAACACCTTCATCGGCGCAGGCTCCACGTGGACGGACTATAACCTGATTCCCATTCCCATCCGCGCGAGGGATGGAAACGCGAATCTCAGCCCGTCCAACCGCCCGGTGTTGGGCGGATGCGTGGGACATAACTGCCGTATCGGCTCCGGCATGATCATTTACCCCGCGCGCACCATCGAATCGGACGTGGTGCTGGCGGCTTCGGCGGAAAGGCGCGTCATAGACCGCGACATCACCTTCGACCAGAGCGACCACCACCTTATGAAACTTGCCCACATGCACCAGACTCCATATCACAGGCATTTGAAAGCCGAGGTGGAGTCATGGTAAATGGATAGCTTTGCTTTCATCATACATCCCATCGATCCCAAACGCGACGTCAGCCGCAAGTTTCCGTTTTTGGGAAGGACGCTTTCCGAAAAACAGATTGATTTCTTTTCCACCTTCTTTCCGCCGGTGTACATTTCGGAGATCGAAGGCATTACCTCGCAAATCACCGGCAAGGAGGTGAGAGGTTGGTTCATCGCCTGCCCGTACACGCCGCGCCGCATGATGCAGTTGCCGGAGCGCATGGTCTATCGTAAAATTGTCCAGACCGGGCGCATGGCTGAGAAACTTGGAGCGAGTATCCTCGGTCTTGGGGCGTTCACTTCGGTGGTCGGCGATGCCGGTGTGACGATTGCCAATGCGCTGGACATTCCAGTCACCACAGGCGATTCCTATACGGTGGCGATTGCCGTGCAAGCCATACGGGACGCGGCAAAATTGATGGATATCAACATGGCGGACGCGACGGTGGCGGTCGTCGGCGCGACGGGCGCCATTGGGCGCGTCTGCGCTGAACTGATGGCTGGTGAGGCTGCCCGGACCTGGCTCATCGCCCGGGACGAGAAAAAGCTCGAGGCTCTGCGAGACAGGCTCGAGGTCCGGGCGCGAAGCGAATTGTGTGTCAGTACGAAGATGGATGTCTTGAAGGAAGCGCAGTTGATTCTGACGGTCACGAGTTCGATCCACGACGTTATCCAACCGGAGCATTTGCTGCCGGGGAGTGTTGTTTGCGATGTAGCCCGCCCCCGCGATGTTTCTGCAATGGTGGCGGCGGTCAGAGATGATATATTAGTGATTGACGGCGGCATGGTGGATGTGCCGGGTCCTGTGAATTTCAATTTCGATTTCGGCTTTCCGGAGGGTAAGGCGTATGCCTGCATGGCGGAGACGATTGCCCTGGCGCTGGAAGGACGTTTCGAGGATTATACGGTTGGCAGGGATATTACGCTCGAACGCGTGCGGGAAGTGACCGCGATTGCCGAACGACACGGTTTTCGCATGAGCGGTTTCCGTTCGTTCGAGCGCGAAGTGACAGAAGAACAGATCGAAGCCGTTCGGCGCAATGCCCGCCTGGGCAGACGACGTGCTTAGAGGAGGCTCAAATGGGTAATGCCCGCCTATTGGTAGTGGAAGACGATGTAGATATCGCCAACATGCTCAAAATTTATTTCACAGGTTTGCAATACGCTGTGGATGTGGCGAATCGCGGACAGGATGCGCTGGAAAAAACCAGGCAGGTCCTGCCGCATTTGATCGTGCTGGATATCATGCTGCCGGATATTGACGGATACGAGGTCTGCCGCACACTGCGGACGAACACGCGAACCAGTCACATCCCTGTGATCTTTCTGACGCAAAAGGATGAACGCAGCGACAAACTTCAGGGTCTCGAACTTGGCGCGGATGATTACATTACCAAGCCTTTCGATATCGAGGAGTTGAAATTGCGCGTGCAGGGAGCCATTCGCCGCGCGGAACGCGAAAGCCTCACGGACCCGCGTTCGGGCTTGCCCGCGGGGCGTTTGATCGAGGAGCAGTTACGGCGCATCATCCGCGAGAAGGATTGGGCGCTGCTCGACCTGCGCGTGAACAATTTCGAGGCGTTCAAGGATGTGTATGGGTTCGTGGCGGGGGATGACGTGATGCGCTTTGCGGCGATGCTGATCGGCGAGGTGGTGGATGAACTGGGGACGCCGAACGATTTCATCGGTCATGCCGGAGGCGATAACTTCATCATCATCACGACGAACGAGGCGGCGCCGTTGATCCGTCAAAAGGTCAAGGAACGCTTCGCGGAGGAAGTGCAGAGTCACTACAATTTTATAGACCGCCAGCAGGGCTTCATTCAGTCGCCCAAGGCGGAGGGGGGCGTCGAGAAGGTGGGTTTTATGACATTTTCTGCGGGAATCGTCTCGCCTGACGTGCATTCCTTTGCGGATATTCGCGAAATTACAGAATTGGCGGCTGAGGCTCGAAGACAGGACGCTGCAACTGCCTCAACCGCTTGAGCAGGTAAGGGTTTTTCATGGTTCCTGGATTGGGCATTAGCCTGTTTGTTGCCGGGCTGGTGATCGTTGCGCTAGCCTGGGTAATTCTGCGTATGTTGTCGCTGACGCGAAAAACAGCGCAGGCTGATGCCGGCTCCCGGGCGTTCCCCGAAGCGACAAAATCCAATGATGCGGTACTCATCCTCCAGCCCGGCGGGCGGGTGGAGTATATCAGCGCGCAGGCAAGGGCTTATTTCAATTTGCGCGAGAATGAGCCGTACGATATCGAACGCCTCGCGCGGCATGTGCGCCCGGCGGGCGATTTCCTGGATCTGTGCGCCATGCCCGGCTCGAAGCGCGTTTCCATTAGCGGCAGGCTGGTGGAAATTGCCTCCTATGAAGTGCCGGGCGCCTACCCGATGATGCTTATTTCCCTGCGCGCCAAGGATTTGACACCCGCGTTGGAGCAGGAGAATGGGGCGGCGAGTGAAATCCTACAGGTTGCCACGGAATTCAGCCAGGCAATCGCCGCAAGCCTCGATCTCGATGCCACCATCCGCTCCATTTTGGAGAATGTCAGCCGTCTCGTCCCTTCGGACGTGCTGGAATTGAAGTTGTGGAACGATGAACGCCAGGGGCTGATGCCGTATCGCTACCAACAGTCGGGTATGAGCCGGGTGGTGACTGCTTCTCTCTCTCAATTTGGCAGTCTTACTGATCAATTGGTTGCGAAGCGCAAGCCTGTTTTGCTTGAAGACGCGCGTTCCCGCGAAGAGCTCGCAACAGGCAATGAGTTGACACCCATCCTGTCCTATTTGGGCATTCCCCTCATCGCGGGCGGGAAACTGGTTGGCGCGTTGGAAGCGGGGCAGTTGAGCAGCGGCGCATTCGGACAACACGACCTCGACCTGCTGCACATCATCTCCGGACAAGCCGCCGTTGCGCTCCGAAATGCCAAACTGTATGAAGAGGAACAAAAACGGGGCGCCGAGCTTGCCGGTTTGGCAAACATCAACCAGGTGCTTGGCTCGGTCCAGGATGTGCAGGATGTCTTCGCGCGTTTGATGGAAAGCGTCGCTCCGCTGTTTCAAGCGGAGATCATGGGTTTCCTGCTTTATGACGAAAGCAGGCGCGCGCTCGAAGGAAAAATTCCCTTTCGCGGAATACCGCCCCACGTTGTCGAAATCTACCGCTCGTCCATTCCGCAGGATGGACCCGCCCAGGAAATCATCTCCGGTCAACAGCCCATCATCACGCGCGATGCGATGAACGACCAGAACTGGCGCGCGCTCGGGCTTTCGGATGTGGCGACGGCAGCCAGCTTGCGCGACAACGCCCTCGTGCCGCTTCTTTCTTCGGGACGCATGCTCGGCTACTTCCAGGTTGGACACCACACTCGCGGCGTTTCCTCCTTCACCCCGGACGAAATCCGTTTGATGAACATCGTGGCGAGCCAGGCGGCGGCGATTATCGAGAACGTCCTCCTTGTGCAGCAGGCGCGCGCCCGCGCCCAACGCGCCGACGCCCTGCGCCGCATTGCCAGCCTTTCGGCATCTTCCGCCACGCTGGAAGAAACCTTGAAATATTCCATGCAGGAACTGGCACGCCTCTTCCAGGCGGACGCGGGCGCGGTCTTCCTCATGGATGAGACTCGCGGCGTCCTGCGGCTGAACCGGGAATCCATGTTCGGCGTTTCGGACGAGCTCAGCAATTCGTTCATTCAGATTTTCATTGACGACCCCAATTACCGCTACACGGTTTCAGGAAGCCGCAAGTCCTTCCTTTCCGGGCGTCTGAGCAGCGACAGAAGAATCCTGCCCGCCTACCGCCCGCTGGCAACCGCGCTCTCGATGGAATCCGCCATTGTCGTTCCGCTTGTGGCGCGCGAACGCAGCATCGGCGAATTGATGATCGGAAGCAAAAAAGCGGACCACTTCAATTCCTACGATCTGCAGATCGTTTCCACGGCTGCCGGGCAGATGGCTGCCGCTGTGGAATCGGCGGGACTGCTTGCCCAAACGGATGAATCCCTGCGCCGCCGCATGGATCGCTTGAGCGAGATCGCGCGAGTCAGCCGGGAACTGGGCGCGTCATTGGATGTAACGCACCTGCTTCAAATCGTCCATGACGAAAGTATGCGTAACATGCGGGCGGATTGTTCGTCGGTTCTTCTGTTCGAACAGAATGCCGATTCCGCCGAACCGCGCATTCAGCAGGCTGTGGGGTGCGAGCGTCAGCGTGGATTAAGCCTGGTCGAGCAAACAGCCATAAGGAAGAGCGAGCCGTACATCGTCCCCGATTATTTGCGCGGCGACGACCTGCCCCCGCATGAGGGGGTGCATTCCTCCATCATTATTCCGATTACTTATCAAACGCGGACGATTGGTTTGATCGACATCCACTCCGGGCGCCCCGGCGCTTTTACGCCGGAATCCGCCGAGTTCCTGCAAATGCTGGCGATACAGGCTGGCATTGCGTTGAACAACGCGCAAAAATATCAAGCAGAAAAACGGCACGGCGAGTTGATGCGCCGCCGCTCGGACACGCTGGTGCGCCTGACCGATGCCAGTTTCAGCCTGGGACATGACCAGCCGCTCGACCAGGCGCTGCAAACCATTGCGCTTGGCATCCGGGATTCGACGCCGTTCCGCGTGGTGTTGGTGAGCATCGTCGAGCCGGAGACGGAGTTGCTGCGCCGCGTGACGGCGCTGGGCATTCCGCAGGAGACGCTGAACGAACTGCTTGCCACCCGGCAGCCGCTTGCGAGCGTTCAGCAACTCATGCGCCCGGAATTCAAGATCAGCCGTTCGTATTTCATCCCTGCCGATCAAACGCCGGTCATACCGCCTGATCTGCACATGGTCACGCTGGATATGACCGCATCGGAGACGAAGACCGCCGAGGCATGGGACCCGGACGATTTCCTGCTGATCCCGCTGGAAAATGCCGAGGGACGCATCATCGGGTTGATTAGTTTGGATGATCCCTCGAACGGGCTGCGCCCGGACAAGGCGGCGATAGAGGCATTGGAAGTGTTCGCTTCGCAGGCTTCGCTGCTGGCGGGCAATATCCTGCGGCAGGATGAACTGCGCGCCCACATCGACTCGCTTTCCTCCGCGCTGGATCGCCAGCAAAAACTGCTCGGCATGACCCAGAACGACCTGCCGGTTTTGCTTCGCAAAGACCTCGAGCAGACCATCGCCTTGCATAACCTGGATCGGCGCGCCCAGCGCGTGCGCGCAGGGTTGGCGATCACCGAATCCGTCAGCCGCCAGTTGGACGCTTCTTCCGCGCTCTCCGCGTTGGGGCGCGAAACTCTGACCCAGCTTGGCATGTCGGTGGCGCTTGTGGCGGAGAACACGCCCGAAGGTCCGCGCCTCCTGCATGTGATGGGAAGCCTGCCGCGCTCGACGAACGTCGAGGCATTGTTCGGTCAGCGGAATCCGCTGCGGGTGTGTTTGCAAAACGGCGTTCCCGTTTTGATCCCCAACCTGGACGATAACGATGAATGGCGCGACGCCGCCCTGCTCACGTCCCTGCGCGCGAAAGGCGTGATCTGCCTGCCCATCCTTGTGGAAAACAAGCCCGTGGCGGCAATGCTGGCGGCAAGCCCCGAACCCATGCCGGCGTTCACGGAAGAAGACTCGCAGGTCTACGCCCAAATCTCGCGGCAGACGTCGCTCATCCTTCAGAATATTTCGCTGTTGAACCAGACCCGCCGCCGTTTGGACGAGGTGAATCTCCTGCTCGAGTTCAGCCGCCAGTTGTCGGGTATGGACGCCGATGCGATTGTCAAATCCCTGCTGGAAAGCGCGCGCCGCGTCATTCAACATGCTCACGCGGGCGCGGTTCTCTTGTGGAACGCCAAGACCGAAACGCTTGCTCCTCGCGCGGTTTCAGGCTACGTGGATAACGGCAGGATGATGAACATCAATTATCGCGCCGGCGAAGCATTGCCCGGCGCCGCGTTCATGAACCGCCGCGCGCGCCGCGTGGATGAGATCAACTTTGCGCGCGATTACAACCTGGGCGCGGAAAACCTCGCCGTCTATCGCGAAGCCACCGGCGGGCGTTTGCCCGTCTCTTGCCTGCTTGTGCCGATTGTGGCGAGCGAGCAAAATTTGGGTTTGCTCGTTTTGGATAACTTCAACACAACCGGAGCCTTCCGCGCCGAGGATGAAGCGCTCCTTCTTTCGCTGGCGCAGCAGGTCGCCCTGTCGCTGGATAACCTCCGCCTCGTGCAGGCGACGCAGGAACGCGCCGGGCAACTGGAGGCATTGAACGACGCCTCCGTATCCCTGACCTCGAGCCTGCGCAGCGACGAGTTGACCAAAGCCCTGCTCGATCAGTTAAAGCCCATCCTCCCCTTCGATACCGCCACCCTGCTCTTGCGGGAAAAAGACCGCCTCACCGTTGCATCCACGCGCGGGTTCCCGGATGCGGAGGAGAGGCTGGGGCTTTCCGTCCCGGTTTCAGACAGCGCCCTGTTCAAGGAAATGGCGCAGTCGGGTCAGCCCATCCTCGTCAAGGATGTGCGCGAAGACCCGCGCTTTCCGCCCGTCGAAACGCCGCGTCTTTCCTGGCTTGGCATCCCGTTGATCTCGAAGGGCGAGCTGGTCGGTGTCATCACCGCGGAGAAATGGCAGGCGAACTTCTACACCCGCGAACAGGTGCAGGTCGGCTTGACCTTCGCCAGCCAGTCCGCTGTTTCATTGGATAATGCCCGCCTGTACGAAGACAGCGTGAAACGCGCCACCGAACTGGATCAACGCTCCCAGCGTTTGACCGCCCTGAACCGCTTCGCCTCCGCCCTGACCCGCTCACTGGATACCGACCAGATTCTGAATCTGACCGCCGAAGAAGTGTTCAAAGGCTTGACCGCCAGCCGCGTCTCCGTAGTGACTTTTGAACGCGGTCAGGCATGGTGGAAATTCACCATACCCCGCATGCGCGCCAAATTCCCGCGCATCCTGCCCGATGCGCCCATCTTCAACCGCCTGCGCGAATCGTTGGGTATCTTCAACACCGACGACGTGCGCGGCGAACCCGACCTTGTTGCCCTGGCGGAAATGCTTGGCGAAAGCACAAGGGCGTTGCTGATCCTCCCGCTCGCCAGCGGACAGACGCTGACGGCGCTGGTCTTCGTCCAAATGACGGGCGAGACCCGCTTCGGAATCAACGAACTTGAAGTGGCGCGCACGATCACCAACCAGGCGACCATCGCGCTCGAAAACGCTCGCTTGTACCAATCCTCCGTCCGCACGGCGGAACGGTTTGCCGTTCTCAACGAGACGAGCTCGCTCGTCAGCGCGACCCTCGACCCGGATGAAATCTACGTCTCCGTTCACAAGGCGGCGGAACGGCTGATGCCGTTGGACACCTTCGTCATCACCCTCTTCGATGAAGAAAAGAACGAGATCGACCCGGTCTATTTGTATGAACGCGGAAAACGCTATACCGCGGAACGCGTCCCGTTTGGGAAGGGCATGAGCAGCGAAGTGATCAAAACTGCGAAGCCCATCATCGTTTCCGGTCTCGAAAATGTCGGCGCCATGGAGGCTGCCCGGTTCGGCGAAGACTCGGAAACGATCCAATCCATTGTGGCGGTTCCGATGATTTTGGGGAACAAGGCGCTCGGTATGCTCTCGGCGCAGAGCTACAAAGTGGACGTGTACAGCGAAGAGGATATGCAAATCCTCGGCACGCTGGCGAATCAGGCGATTGTCGCCATCCAAAACGGACGGCTCTTCGCCGAAACGCAGGAACTGGCTTCCCAACTCGAATTGCGCGTGATGGAACGCACCGCCCAGTTGCAGCGCGAACAGCAAAATACGGAAACCCTGCTCCGCATTCTTACGGAGGTCTCATCCAGCCTCGATCTGGACCGCGCCTTGAACCGCACGTTGTCCCTGTTGAACGATGCCATCGGCGCGGAACAAGGCACGATTCTGCTCCTCCACGCAGATGACAACCTCCTGCACTATCGCGCGGGCTATGGCTATCTTTCCGACCGTTCCCAGCCGGATCGGCGCGGGTTTACGCTAAAGGTCGGGGAAGGGCTGGCAGGCTGGGTTGTCAAGAATCGCGAGGCGGTTCTTATCAGTGACCTGCATCAGGATTCGCGTTGGGTCCGGAATCCATCCGCAGGTCAGGACCATCGAAGCGCGATTGCGGTTCCCATGCTGGTCGGCGAGGATGTGATCGGCGTCCTCATGGTCTTCCAGCGCACGGTGAATTTCTTCAGCGCGGAAATGCTCAACCTCGTCAAGGCGATTGCCAGTCAGGTGGCGGTGGCGATCAACAACGCGCATCTCTATGAATTGATCCGCGACCAGGCGGAACGCCTCGGCGTGATGCTCCGCAAAGAGCAGGAGGAAGCCAGCCGTTCGCAAGCCATCCTCGAAGCGGTGGCAGACGGCGTGCTTGTCACCGGCGGCGACAATCGCATTACCTTCGTCAACGCCTCCGCTGTGGATATTTTGGATGTTGATTCCGGGCGGCTGACAGGCAGTTCGCTGGAAGGGTTTGCGGGGCTGTTCGGCAAAGCCGCCGGCGACTGGATTGCGACCATCCGCCGCTGGTCTGAAAGCCCGTCCTCGCATCAATCCGGCGATACGTATGCGGAACAACTTGAGTTGGAAAACGGACGCATTGTGCTTGTCCACCTTGCGCCGGTGATTCTGCAAAACGATTTCCTCGGCACGGTGTCCATCTTCCGCGACATCACGCACGAGGTCGAAGTGGACCGCCTGAAGTCCGAGTTTGTGGCGACGGTCAGTCACGAACTGCGCACGCCCATGACCGCCATTAAAGGCTATGTGGATATCCTCACCATGGGCGCGGCTGGCGCTTTGAACGAAAACCAGATGCACTTCCTCGATGTGGTTCGCAACAACATCGAACGCCTCAACATCCTCGTCAGCGACCTGCTGGATATTTCCCGCATCGAATCGGGACGCATCACACTCGACCAGAGACCGATCAAACTGCCCGAAATCGCCGAGGATGTCGTTGCCGAAGCCCTGCGCCGTTCGCAAACCGAGAGCAAACCCATTGCGCTTTCCTTGAACGCGCCCAAGAACCTGCCAACGGTGGTTGGAGACGCCGACCGCGTGCGGCAGATTTTGAGCAACCTTGTGAACAATGCCTACAACTACACGCCCAACAACGGAACCATCCATGTAAACATCCACCCATTGAACGGCGAATTGCAGGTGGACGTGGAGGATAACGGAGTCGGCATTGCCCCTGAAGACCAGGACCGCATATTCGAACGATTCTTCCGCGGCGAACACCCGCTTGTGCTTTCCACTCCCGGAACCGGGCTGGGGCTTCCCATTGTCCGCCAGTTGGTGGAAATGCACAACGGGCGTATTTGGATGAAAAGCACGGGCGTGCCGGGTGAAGGCTCCACGTTTTCATTCACCCTGCCCATCTACAATAACGGAGATTAAATGGCGCGAATACTGATTGCAGAAGACGAACCCGATATCCGTGAATTGGTGGCATTCACCCTGCGCTTTGCAGGGCATGAAGTCATCACGTCCTCCAACGGCGAAGAGGCGCTCCACCAGGCATCCCAATCCGTCCCCGACCTCATCCTCATGGATGTGCGTATGCCGAAAATGACCGGCTACGATGCCTGCCGCGCAATGAAAGCCGACTCCAACCTGAAGGACATCCCCGTCGTTTTCCTGTCCGCCAAAGGACAGGATTCCGAGATTCAAACCGGACTGGATGCGGGCGCGGAGGAATACCTGCTCAAACCGTTCGCGCCGGACCAATTGGTGGAACGCGTCAAAGACATTCTTTCGAAATTTGGAAAATAATCCTTAATGAGCGCGATCATTCTCGACGGTTCGATGGTGCATTACGAGGCTCTGGGACGCGGACGCCCCATTGTCTTCCTGCACGGCTGGGTCGGCTCATGGCGTTACTGGATCAACGCCATGCAAGTCGCATCCACATCCTTCCGCGCCTACGCGCTCGATCTCTACGGTTTCGGCGACACCACCCGCGACCCGCTGCGCTACTCCCTCGACCAGCAGGCGGACCTCCTCAACCAATTCCTCGAAGAGATGGGCATTGGCAAAGTCGCCATCGTTGGGCATGACCTCGGAGCGCTGGTTGGCTTTACATTTCTTAAACGCTTCCACGCCAGTGTGGACCGCGTCATGGCGATCAACTGTCCCCTTGACTATGAAGCGGTCAACACCCGCATGAGGACGGCTCCCGCCACCGAACTTGCGGAATGGTTGACATCCAAATCGCCGGACGCCATGTCCGCCCTTGCAGACGCCTCCAAAGTGGACCCGCAGGCTGTTACCGCCTCCCTCGCCGGACTCCAAGCCGACAACTGGCTCGCCGGCATCCGAAACCTCGGCGTGCCGTGCCTGTTCGTATACGGCTCGAACGACGCCGCCCTCACCCTCCCTTCGCAGGAAAAAGTGGATTCCCTTCCCATGCACATGCACCAGATCAACCTCGAAGGCGCGGGTCACTTCCCCATGCTCGATAACCCCGCCCTGTTCAACCGCCTGCTCACCGACTTCCTCGCATTGGATTCCGGGGCAAGTCCTCGTGAAATGCAATTGAAAGAGGAGTGGAAGCGCAGAGTTCGCTGAAAATGCCGTGAGAAAAATCATCTCGCGGTATTTTTTTACTTGACACCCCACCTCCACAGGCATATACTCCAATTACAACCGAACGGGGAGTCCCGCATTACGGGACTGAGAGGAGCGTGAACGCGCTCGACCCGCATCACCTGATCTGGTTCATACCAGCGGAGGGATTCTCAATACGCCTGCCAACATCCTCCGCTGCCGAGGATGTTTTTTGTTTAACCGTAGCGCAAGATTTATCTTGCGTCCCTCCCGGGCGACATAAATGCTTGCCCTGAGTTTATCGAACGGTCTCGGTACTGAAAGCCTGCCCATGAGAATCATCATCTTCGCCAACGGCGACCTTCCAAATCTCGAAAAAGCCGGCGCCCTCATCCGCCCCGATGACTTCATCCTCTGCGCGGACGGCGGCACACGCCACGCCCTCGCGCTGGGACTTGTCCCAAACGTCATCATCGGCGATATGGATTCATTACCTTCCAACTTTCAACCTTCAACCTTCAACGGCGAATTGATCCTATTTCCAAAAGATAAAAACGAAACCGACCTCGAACTCGCCCTCAACCATGCTCTCACCCTCAACCCCGACGAAATTCTCATCCTCGCCGCCCTCGGCGGTCGCCTGGACCAAACCCTCGCCAACATTGCTTTGCTTTCCAATCTTCAACTTGCAACCTTCAACATTAAACTCACTGATGGCGTAGAAGAAATCTTCTTTTGCAGAGACCAAGTCCAAGTCGAAGGAAGAAGCGGCGACATCGTCTCACTCATCCCCTGGCAGGGAGAAGTCACAGGCGTCTTTACCGAAAATCTGCGTTGGCAACTTCATCATGAAACGCTGTACCCTGATAAAACTCGCGGCATCAGCAACGAAATGACATCGGATGTCACGACTGTCATGATAAAGAGCGGTTTGTTGTTGGTTGTTCACAGCATTGGCGATACGTAATTCGTAATTGAATTCAAAAGGAACTTCCCATGAAAAAAACTTTCCACTTTCCACTTTCCACTTTTAACCTACTTCTTTCCTCTTTTCTCTTCCTTGTGGCTGCCTGCGCCCCCAAAAGCCCCACCACCCTCACCGTCATGACCCACGACTCGTTTGCGATTAGTGAAGATGTTGTCACCGCATTTGAAGCCGCCAACAACGTCGATGTCGTTTTCCTTCAAAGCGGTGACGCGGGTACGATGCTCAACAAAGCCATTCTCTCCAAAGATGCCCCGCTTGCGGATGTGATGTTCGGCGTGGACAACACCTTCCTCTCCCGCGCCCTCGAAGCGGACATCTTCGATGCCTACCAATCGCCCGGTCTGAGTGACGTCCCCGCCGACTTCGTGCTGGATTCTTCCTTCCGCGCCCTGCCCGTGGACTATGGCGATGTCTGCATCAACTACGACAAAAAATATTTTGAAGAAAATAATCTTGTTGCGCCACAATCGTTCGAAGATTTGGCAAAGCCCGAATACAACGGCTTGCTCGTTGTGGAAAGCCCCGCTACTTCTTCGCCCGGCTTGGCGTTCATGCTCGCCACTCGTGCCTGGTTCGGTGACGGCTTCCTCGATTACTGGCAGAGCCTGAAAGAGAATGGGGTGGTGGTCGTTGATGGATGGGAAACCGCCTACTATACCAACTTCTCTGCTTCATCGGGACAAGGACCGCAGCCGATGGTGGTCTCGTACGCCTCCAGCCCCGCCGCGGAAGTGTTCTTCGCTTCCGAGCCGCTGACCGAATCCCCGACCGCTTCCATCGTCGCTTCGGGTATGTGCTTTCGCCAGATCGAATTCGTGGGCATCCTCAAGAACGGACAGAACCGCGATCTCGCCGAAAAATTCGTGGACTTTATGTTGAGTAAAGAATTTCAGGAAGATATGCCGTTGAACATGTTTGTCTATCCTGTCAACCAAACTGCCCAACTGCCTGAAGTCTTCGTGCAACACGCCCAAGTCGCCGACCAACCCGCCTCCATCACCTACGAAGACATCGCCGCCAACCGCGACACATGGATCGAAGCATGGGCGGAAGTGATGAAATAGTGTTTACTTTATTGGTTTTACGACATCCCAAACGATGTCTGGGTAACGTGCCGCCACTTGCAGCAAAACACGGGCTGGACCCTGTGGGGTGCGCCTGCCTTGTTCCCAGTTCCGCAGCGTGGCGGCGCTGATACCAAGTAGTGAAGCAAAATCCTGCTGGGAAAGTTTATAACCTGCGCGAATGCGCTTAATATTTGGCGGCGTGATCTTAAATGCGCGAGAAGGTTTCTTTTCTCCGCGTAATATCGCCCCGCCTTCGCGAACGCTTTCCAAAAGGTCGTTGAACAATTCTTCTTTCATCGAAATTCCTCTTTCACGATCTTCCGCAGGATTTTCAATTGTTCCTGAGTCAAATCGTCTTTGACATTTTTCGGGTAAATCAGGAGCATCAAAATGCGTTCCTGTTTTACCGCCCAATAATAGATCACGCGCACACCGCCACGCTTTCCGCGCCCTGTCATACCCCAGCGCATTTTTCGCAAACCTCCGCTGGAAGGAATGACCACACCCGCATCGGGGCGGTTGGCGATCACGGATTGCAACAGGCGGTATTCTTCATCGCTCAAGAGCAGTAAAACCTGGCGGGTGAAGATGTGCGTTTCGACGATAACCATTATTATGTATTATACGCCATTGGCGTAGTTTTGGAAGACCGAAAATTATGACTATAACCAAAAATTATTTCAGCCTATCAACATCCCGCCTCCTTCTTTGGATTCCAACCCTCCTCTTTCTTCTTTCCTTTTTCTTCTTCCCTCTCTTCAAAATACTTGTCCTCACCTTCAACCCCGCCACCCTCACCGACCCAAACAATCTACGCATCACGCAACACGCAGCACTCTTCACCTTCTACCAAGCCATCCTCTCCACCTTCCTCACATTCGCTCTCGGACTCCCCGCCGCCATCCTCTTTTCCAAATTTGACTTTCGCGGCAAATCCCTGCTCCGCGCCTTGACCGCCGTCCCATTCATGCTTCCAACCGTTGTCGTTGCCGCCGCCTTCAACTCCCTGTTTAGTTATAAGGTTACAGGTTCAATGTTACAGGTTTTCAACCTTCAACCTGAAACCTTCAACTTTCTACTGATTTTAATCGCCCACACCTTCTACAACACCACCATCGTCATCCGTATCGTCGGCAATGCCCTATCCCGTCTCGACCCCAGCCTCGAAGCCTCTGCCCGTGTTCTTGGCGCAGATACTTTCCACGTCTGGAAAGATGTCATCCTCCCAATCCTTCGCCCTTCCCTACTCGCCGCTGTCCTGCTCGTCTTCATGTTCGACTTCACCAGTTTCGGCGTCATCCTTTTGCTGGGCGGCTCGAACTTCGCCACCCTCGAAGTGGAAATCTACATCCGCGCCCTGCAGCTGCCCAACCTGAATCTCGCCGCGCTTCTTTCCGCTATCCAACTTATCTTCACGCTTATTTTTTCTATACTCTATACCCGCGCCATCAACCAAGTCCAAACCCAAACCGCCCCGCGTTTCTCCGCTTCTCGCTCACCAAAAACAATCCACGAACGAGCCTTCGTCTTTGCGTTTTGCGTTTTTCTCCTTGCGTTTTTCGTCCTGCCCCTCATCTCCCTCCCCATCCGCTCCCTCACCCGCCTCGAAGCAGACCGTGGACAACGCACCGAAGTCCAATACGGCTTCACGACAGATTACTACGAAGAACTCTTCATCAACCGACGCGGTTCCTTGTTCTACGTCCCGCCGGTGCAAGCCGCCGTCAACTCGCTGGGGTTTGCAGGCATCACTGTCATCCTTTCGCTTGCCCTCGGTTTTCCCGCCGCCTACGCTCTCGCCAAACCGACGCGACTCGAAAAATTCCTCGACCCCTTCCTCATGCTTCCGCTCGGCGCCTCGGCTGTGATGATGGGACTTGGCTTCATCCTCTCCTTCGGGCGGCTCATCGCGTCGCCGTTTTTTATTCCCATCGCACATACGCTTATTGCGCTTCCCTTTGTGATTCGCACCCTGCAACCCGCGTTCGCATCCATCCCCGAAAGACTCCGCCAAGCCGCCTCCACTCTCGGCGCGTCACCTTTCCGTGTTTGGCAAACCGTAGACTTTCCCATCCTCGCGCGCGCCACGCTCGGCGCCGCCACCTTCGCCTTTACCGTCTCGCTCGGCGAGTTCGGCGCCACCCTGCTCATCACCCGCCCCGAGTATCCCACCATCCCCATCGCCATCTCGCGCTTCCTCTCGCAGCCAGGCGGGATCAACTATGGTCAAGCCATGGCGATGGCAACCATCCTCATGCTGCTGACCACGCTCAGCATCCTGCTCATCGAAAAACTGCGTTTCAACAACACCGGAGAACTCTAATGCTCGAACTTCGCAATGTCGTCAAATATTACGAAGGCAGACCGCTCCTGCGCGACATATCCTTCACCGTCTCGCAAGGCGAAACCGTATGTCTGCTCGGCGCATCGGGCAGCGGCAAAAGCACCATTTTGAGGATGATCGCTGGATTGGACTTTCCCGAACGTGGAGCGATTCTGCTAAACGACCTTGACCTCGCCCAGACTCCGCCTCACCTCCGCGACTTTGGCTTGGTCTTCCAGGACTACGGGCTTTTCCCACACCTGAACGTTTTTGACAACATCGCTTTCGGCTTGAAAATGCTCGTTGCGCGTAGGGGACGTTCTCCCCTGGCACCGCCCGCCAGGGCAGGTGTAACGTCCCCGAATGCGCAAGAGAGCGCATTCTACGCGAGGGATAAAATCCAACATCGCGTGCATGAACTTTTGGAACAGGTCAATTTGGTTGGCTTTGACTCCCGCAAAGTAACCGACCTCTCCGGTGGCGAGCAACAGCGTGTTGCACTCGCGCGTGCCCTTGCTCCCCAACCTCGCTTGCTCATGTTCGATGAACCTCTCGGCGCATTGGACAGGTCGCTGAAAGAAGACTTGCTCAACGAAATACGAGGTATCTTGCACCAGACGAAAATCCCTGCCATCTACGTCACCCACGACCAGGAGGAAGCCTTCACTATCGCAGACCGCATTTTGGTTTTGCATGAAGGCACCATCATCCGCGACGCTGCGCCGCATGAAATTTGGCGCGAGCCCAAGTCCGCGGTTGTGGCGAAGCTGCTTGGGATTGGGAACGTGATTGGAGGCGAAGTGATTTCGGAAAATAAAGTCAAAACAGTATTTGGTGTTTTCAATTTAGATTGTGCAAAAAGTATTGGAGAAAAAATCCAATTACTACTGACCGAATCCCCCTCTCCCAGTGGGAGAGGCGCTGCCCTGAGCCTGTCGAAGGGGGCTAGGGGTGAGGGCAAGCCCCCCTCTCCTTTTAGGAGAGGGGACGGGGGTGAGGTCATAGAGGAGATTCAACTTACAGTGGAAGACATCCTCTTTAAGCAGGATCAGTTCCAGGTCAAGGCTAGAGGCGGAATTAACATCCACATGAAAGACGCGCCCCGCATCGGTGACGTCATCACTGTGAAGGTTCAGGTACAATGCCTGTCATGAAAATCCTGAAAAAGAATCTGGCAGAGGAAATTCTTTGGCAGTATGACGGCGTGGAATTGCGCCGTGATGAAACATCCGTTACCGTCGAGGCATTTTTTAATCGCGATGACCTGCCGTTTCAAGAGATTATTTTGAAACGCAATGACCGCTTCGTTGAAACATTTTATACCGATAAGTGGTACAACATCTTTGAAATCTACGACCGCGATGATGGAAAATTGAAAGGCTGGTATTGCAACATAACCAAGCCCGCCGTTATCCAGGATGGTTCAGTCTCGTATGTGGATCTGGCGTTGGATTTGTGGGTTTCGGCAAATGGGAAGCGAACCGTTTTGGATGAAGATGAACTGGAAGAGTTGAATTTGAATGAGGCATTGAAGCGAAACGTCTTTGAAGGTTTGCGCGAACTTGAAGACTATTTTGAGTCAAAAAAACCTCCGCAGTGACGGAGGATTTTTTATTCTTCATCTTCTTCGCCGAGAAGATCGTCTTCATCCAGTGACAGGAGGTCGAAACTGTTTAGTTCTTCGTTGAAGTCGAGGTTTTCGAGGGCGTCTTCAAGGAAGGCGATGGTCTCCTCGTCGTCGGTCTGTTCGATCAGGTTGACCAGATAAATGCGGGCGTCTTCGCCGCCGATCTGCGAGAGCGACCAGATTGCCGCCATGACGACATCGTCATCTTCCTCTTCGTCTTCGAGCATCTTGAGCATGATGGGAGCCGCGTCTTCGATGTTGAGTTCGCCTGCGGCTTCGGCGGCGGCAAAGCGGATGCGCGGGTCTTCGTCCAGCAGTTTGCTGATTACGCGCTCATCCCACAGGTTGTCGTGCGAACGCCCCATGGCGCGCAGCGCGCTGGCGACCCAGGCAGGGTCTTCGCGCTGAAATGCGGTTTCGAGGATGTTCTCCATTTCCCCGCGCGAGGAATAGCCGAACGATTCCAATGCGCGCCTTCGCAGGGACGGGTTTTCGTCGCTGCGAATGATGGAAATGAGGGCGTCTTCCGTTTTGCGCTGCAGGGATTCGTCCAGTTCCTCCAACTCGCCGAGCAGGACGAATTCGCCGAGCAAAGCTGCCGCTTCCATGCGCGGAGCGAGAACGGTGTCGGTGAGGAAAATGTCGATCAATGGGTCAACAAGATTCGGGTCGTTTGATTCGGCGAGCAGTCCAATGGCGCGGGCGCGGACTTCTCCATCCGTATCGGTCAGCAATGCCCTGCCGATGTCTTCGTAGGAGACGAGGGTGTCCGAGTCGAGGTGGGATAAAAGCGTATCGAGCAGGAGCAGTTTCCGATCCGGTTTGACGCTGTGCCACACATCCAGAAAGAGCCGCAGGGATTTCGGGTCCAGGTCGGAGTAATGTTGGAGATGGTTTTGCGGGATGTCCTTTTTGGAATCCAGCAGGTGGTCGAGAATGGTTTGGAAGGAAAGGGTTTCAGTCATGTTATGGAAGGGGGATTTGAGGCGGGTCGATGAAATCCCTTACGTTGACGATGAGCATCAGGCTGATGAGCAGGAGCATGGCAATGCCGTTGACCATGTTTTCCCATTTGGGCGGGATGCGTTTGCGGAAAAGGATTTCGGGAAGGGTGAAGAGAATGCGCCCGCCGTCCAGCGCGGGGATGGGGAAGAGGTTGAAGACGCCGAGGGACACGCTCAATACGCCGATGATGTTGAGCGTCCAGTTTGTGGGGCGGGGGGCGGGAGCGCCAGTATTCTCCGCCGAGACCACCTCCTGACGGCTGGAGACGTCCTCTTCCACTGCAAAATTAAAGATGTCGTAAATGCCTTTGAACCCGACCAGACGCGCATCTTCAGGCGCGATGATGCCCTGGATCAACGCAATGGGAAGGTAGACGATTGTCGCGGCTTGCACGCCGGTGATGACCACTCCGCCCGAAACGCTTTCAGCGATGGTGGCGGGACGCGTTGCGGAGGAAAGCCCCACGCCCAGCGCGCCCTCCTGCGCCGACCGGCTCGAAAGCGGCGTGGCAGTGACCGTGATCTGTTCCCCTTCCCGTTCGATCAACAACTCCACAGGCGTATCGAGATTTTCACGGATGATGGTAATGGCGGGGTTCACCTCCTCCACCTTCTGCCTGTTGATGGCTAGCAGAACGTCGCCGGATTGAATGTCTGCCTGCGCGGCAGGGGAGTTCTGGCTGACAGAGTCAATTGTGATGGGTCCGGGAACCGGCACGCCCTGAAACGCAATCAGCATCGAAAAGACCACAACCGCCGTCAATAAATTCATCAAAGGACCAGCCGCAAGAACCACCAGCCGCTTCCATGGGTTTGCCGAGGCAAGTCCGCCTGGCACGTTCGGGTCATTCTCGCCTTTCGGGCGGATGAACCCGCCCAAAGGCAGGGCATGAATCGTAAACTCCGTTCCCTGCCATTTGAAGAGCGTCGCAATCTTATATGAAGGCAGACCAAAGCCAAATTCCTCCACTTCGATCTTTGCCCAACGCGCCGCAATGAAATGCCCCAACTCATGCACGAAAATCATTCCGCTCAAAGCGAGCAGAAAGACGATGAAAACTGCAAATCCAGATACCATTTTTTTATTTCCTAATCCAGACTTCGGAAGCCTGTTTGAAATCATTTAGACCGGGAATCTTATAAAAGACTTCTGAAGCCTAACTCCGACGATGCGGATTATATCTTCAAATGGATGGGTGGAAGTTAATCTTTTATTAGACGGATTCCCCGCCTCACCTCCCCGCTGATGCCTGATTCTGTATTCTGCGACCTTTATCTCGTCTGCAAGTTAAACGATCTTCGCCGCGCCGCCGACTCCCGCTGCAAGCACATCGCTCACACCCGGCAACTCGCGCAGGCGTTTTTCCACTTCCTTTGCATATTCCCCCAAACACAGCACATGGACATTCGGTCCCGCATCCACCGTGTAGCCGACGGGCAGTCCGCTCGCGCGCCATTCGCGCACCTGATGGAATATCTCCACCGTGGCAGATTGCCAATACATCAACGGCGGATTGGAAGTCATCATCACCGAATGCATCATGTCCGAATCATGCTCGACGATATTCGCAAACGCCTCGAAATCCCGATTCAAAATCGCATTGCGGCAAATCTCAAGCCTGCGCGGAGCATCTGCCACACGCGCCCCCTGCAGCGGACTCGTCCCTGCAATGGCATGACCTTCCGTAGAGCCTGTCTTTTTGTGAGCCGAACTGACGATGGCAACGCAGTCCGCCAAATTCCAATGGTCAACCGGCGCGATGGAGAAGGCGTAAGAGTCGCTTTCAGTTTCGCCCATTTTCCACTCCACGAATCCAGCCGGAATGGAGCGCGAAGCGGAGCCTGATCCGCGCCTTGCCAAAACGGAGAGTTCGGGTTCGCTCAAGTCAAGTCCCGCCGCTTTACTGCCCGCCACTGCCAACGCCGCAAACGCCGCCGCCGAGGAAGCGATCCCTGCCCCAGCGGGGAAGTTGTTTTCGCTCATCACTTCCGCGTTTATCTTAATCCCCGCCTTTTCACGGATGAGATCGAGGATGTAAGAGACCCGGTCCAAGCCTTTGCCAACGACTTCGCGCCCGTTGATAATCAACTCGTCGAACGGCAGCGACGGCTGAAAACTGACCGTTGTGCGCGCGAACAATCCATCCAGATTCATCGAGATGGAGCCGTTGACGGGGAGACGTAAATCATGATCGCGGTTCCCCCAGTATTTGATGAA
>JAGUZU010000114.1 GCA_020060625.1 Anaerolineales bacterium
GCGCGGCAAGCCGCAGCCAAAGTAAGTCGGATTGGCAATCCGACCTACGCGCAAAATCTTCGCGGTAGGCGTAGTTTTTACAGAGCAATACTATAATACGGGGATACGCCGCGAGACAAATTCCTTTAGAAGTTCAAAGTTCACAAAACGTAACTGGTTTCGTTCGGCATTTCAAAGGATAGGAGGAAGCCGAACCATGAGTCGACAAATCACGCCCGAACGGGTGAACGTGAAGATTCGAGGCGATGTCAGCGGGCAGATCGCCATCGGAAACAATATTTTGCAGATCGGGGAAATTCACGGCGGGATCGTCAACATCATCGCGCCCGAAAAAAAGCCCGTCTTCACAAAACGGGATCAACCAGTTCTTATCCGACCGCGCGACCTGCCCGGGTTCATTGACCGGGAGCGGGAGCAGGTCGCGGCGATCAAGGCGCTGGCGGTTTCGGAATCGCTGTCCGTTTTCGGCGAGGGAGGCATCGGCAAGACTGCCCTCCTCCGCCATCTGGCATACCGCTCGCCCGGCGACAGTTTCCCCGATGGGATTATCTTTCTCTCCGCGCGGGGATACGCGCTCGACGACCTGCGCCAGTATATCTTCGAATCGTTCTACGAAAGCGACAGCCGCGCGAAACCCACAGAAGCCGAACTGCGCCGCTCGCTGCAAGGGCTGAGGGCGCTCGTCCTGCTGGACGATCTTGTTCTCGACTACAGCAGCGCCTCGGAACTCGTCAACAGCGCGCCGCAATGCTCTTTTATCTTCGCTTCGGTTGAACGTTGTTTATGGGGGGAGGGGGTCTGCGTCGAATTGGGCGGGCTGTCGCTCGAGGATTCAGTCAACCTGTTCGAGCGCGAATTGAGGCGTCCGCTCGATGTGAAGGAAAGAACCGTCGCGCAGAACTTTTGCCGGGCGGTGGACGGGCATCCGCTTTACATCTTGCAAGGGGCGGCGTTGGCGCTTCGCGGGCATCCATTCACCGGCATCACGGGCGAGTCCGAAGAGGCGTTCGTAAAAAATATCCTCTCGAAACTGACACCTTCCCAACGGCAAGTCGTCAGCCTTTTGGCGGCTGCGGGCAACGCGCCCATGCCAGCGCAACACATAAAAGGATTGCTCCCCGGAACAAAAATCGAAGATGCGATTCGGGCTTTGCTCGACCTCAAATTGATACAGGCGCACAGCCCCGCCTACAACCTCGCCGGAACATTCGCCTCGACGCTCGAACGAACGACGGACCTCCGCGATTGGAGCGGACGGCTTCACGGCTATTTCATCGGCTGGCTCAAACAAAACCCGCCCCTGCCCGATGTTACAGACGCCCTCGACGTCCTGCTCAACCTGCTCGAAAAATCCAACCGCGATCACCGCTGGGACGATGTGATCGCCATCGGCAGGGGTATCGAAAAAGCGCTCATCCTCGGCAAGCGGTGGTCTGCATGGGCGCGGGTGTTGGAGATGATTCTCAAAGCGGCGGAAGCCGTCGGCAACCGCGCCGCGCAAGGCTGGGTGCTTCATCAACTCGGCACGCGCGAACTCTGCATCAACAATCTCGACCCTGCGCGGCAATTCCTCACACAAGCCTTGAAGATACGCGAAGCGTTGAACGACAAAGCCGGAGCCGCCGTGACCCGCCATAATTTGAACCTGATCATTGCGCCGCCCGCCCCGCCGCGCGAAACGCCTCGTTCGGGACCCAAGCCTGGTTCAAAAGGCGGAGCCTCTCCCGTGCTGAAAACGTTTTTCGCGCTCGTTACGATCTCGGTCATTGCGTTCATCGCTATCCAAATCCTTCCAGACCTGTTCCCGCCTCAACCACCCGAGGAGGTTCACCCCGCGCAAGTTGCAACTACAAAGCCAAAGCCTGCCGCGCCTCCCCAAAAAACACCGACTCGAACCCCGACAAAGACCATCACGCCTTCGCCCACCCTGCCCCCATGCCGCGCAGGGATTTGGTATTGTGAAGATTTCGACGATGGCAAAGCGCAGTTCTGGGAACTCGAATCGGGTTGGTCCATCCAAAATTACGTACTCAACGGCAAAGGTCATCGCTTTGCCATATTGACCGATCACGAATGGAGCGACTACCGCGTTAACTACCATTTGAATATCATTTCAGGAACCATCCACTTGAACTACCGTCTCTCCTCCGGGAACAACGGGTTTTACCGATATTTCATCGGCGTTGACGAAAACGGCGTCAGCCTCAGCCGGCAGAACAACGACAGGTTTACCCCGCTTACCTACCAGAGCTTCTACATCCAGCGGGGCAACTGGCATGCCGTCGAAATTTACGGCTGGGGCGGGCATATCCAAATTTACCTGGATGATGAATTGGTGATCGAATATGTGGATGAGAATTACATCTCGAGCGGCACAATTGCCTTTGAAACGCTGGACAACTCCAGCGCGCAAATTGACAACATCGAAGTGACAGGGGCAGGCGACGAACCGCCTGTGTATGTGCAACCCGTTGCGCCGCCTGAATACGTCCCGCCTGCTGAAAACCCGCCGAGCGGACCCGTCAGCATCATCACGCCTGAGCCTCTTCCAGTCACCTGCACCACCACTTTCATGACATGGGAGGAACTCACCGACCGCCCCGGCATGGATTATTGGAGCGGCACGCACACCGGCGGCATAGACAGTGTCGCCATTACCGCCTCGAAGTGCCAGCAAATGTGCCTGCAAGACTCCGCCTGCAAGGCATTTACATACGATACCTATATCAACCAATGCTGGCTGAAGAACGGACAGCCGGACCCGGTCTATAAATATCAGGATATTTCAGGCATAAAGGTCTGCCAGTGATGAAAGGATGATGGAAAATGGCTCGGAAAACAAAACCAAAACAGGCGCCCGCGCAAGGCTCCATTGAAGTCAATTTGACGGGAAACGTCGGTGGACAGGTGGCGGTAGGCTCGAACATTCAGCAGACGCAGAATATCTCAAAAGGCTTGTCCGCTTTGAGCGAAGAGGATCGGGCGTTATTATCCGCTTTGATCGCGGAATTCATGCAAAAGGTCAGGGGAGAGGCGCCGGAGGAGCAAAAGGATGAGGCGCTGGAGAAAGCGTCCGAATTGGAGCAAGCCATCACGGCGGAGGAGCCGAACGTCTCCACGATGGAACATGTCAAGGATTGGTTCGTGAAGAATATCCCCGCTCTTGCCGGCACAGTGACCGGGTTGATCGTCAACCCCATCGTCGGCAAACTGGTGGAAGCCGCCGGGGAAACGGTGGCACACGAGTTCAAACTGCGCTTTGGCTCTGCCGGCGGCTGAGTTCCACTCTTTAACCAGACCACTTGCATAAGTATTTGTAGGGCGGGTTTTCAACCCGCCCTATATCAATTTTCAGAATGGCGTCAGGCTGAAAGCCTGACCTACATACGATCTTTGCAAGAAATCTACTTTAAAATCAAAAACCTGACAGCCGTTGAGGAACGGCTGTCAGGTTGCAGACAGGGCGCAGCTGCGAAAACAAAAGATCAGCGGCGGGACCAAACGACTCCCAGCCAGTCCGTCAGGGTGTCGGTGGAGGAATCGTAGGTGTAGGTAAACAGGTAGTTTCCGGCATGGGTGGGAGGCGAGGTTTGGCAGTAAACATCGAGGTAACCCGAAAGAGCGCTCCCTGAAGCCGAGAGCGTACCGCGGGCAGATGCGGCGGAGAGAAAATCGCCCGTATCGGGGTCGAGCCCGCAGATGGTGGCGCCGTCGTCGTAATAGCGGACATGACGGGTCCCACCGCCTCCGCCGCCGATATTCAGGGTTTGACTGCTGCCGTCAATATCGATGGACGTCCAAACGCCGATGAAAGGATCGGGCTTTGCGCTTGCGGGGGATGCAATGAGGATGGCGATCAACAACACGGCTGTGACAAGGGAGGGTAAAAGGTGTTTTTTCATTTCTAAAATTCTCCTTTCGCTTGTTCAGCAATAACATTAAAGACAGTTGCGCCCATGTCGTATTCATAGTAGCACAAAACGCGCCAGGTTCATTCCTGCTGTAAATTCCCCCAAATTTCCTAATGACAACCCGTTGACTCCTGCATCCAACATAGGTCGAGCAGGGGGATACGGATGCCCTCTATTTGTCAAAACCCAGGAGCGGCTATTGGAAAACATGCGCGGCAGGACGGAGGGGGCGGGCAGAGTTCGTAATAAATAACCGACAGCATACGTCTACACACAAACCGGAGAAACGGAGCTTTATTATGAGACTTTCCTACTGGCATTACGGGGTCATCGTGTGCAGTCTTGCCACCGCAACGTTCCACATCCTGTGTTACCCATACTTTGGTCTTTTCGACCCAATCGTCTTGAACGGCTTCGGGTCATTGGCGCTGCTGGCGGCGTATTTTCTGCCCATCCCCTTCTTTATGAAAAGACGCCGCATCTTCTACTGGACGATCATTGGTTACGCCTTACTTACCATCCTTCTTTGGATCATCCTTGGCGACAAAACTTTCAAGTTCGAAAGCACCGCCGCGTTGGGGTATTACGCCAAGGTCGCCGAGATGTTCCTGCTGATCTTTATGATGTATGACCTGCCAAAGTACCTATCCGCCCGGGCGAAGAATTGAATTACGAGACCTCCGAGGTCTTAAAGACCTCGGAGGTCTCGTCTCTTTCCTTCTAACACTCACTATACCCGCAGGCATAGCATTTGCGGCAGCCTTCTTCATTGACTACCGCCGCTTCGCCGCATTCGGGGCAAAGGTCGCCGATCTTCATCTTGTTCATCGCGGCTTCCTCTTCGATGGTGTGTCCGCCGCCGTTGCCGTTGGATTTCACCTCTTCCGTGACGATTCCGTTTTTCTCATTCAGGTACTGATCCAACACCTGACCGATCCCATCCGGCAGCGACCTGACGCGGTTGGGACCGAATCCCAGCGAACGTCCGCCGCCGATGCCGATCAGTTGGATGACGACTTCGCGCATCCTGTCCAACGGGGCGACAGGCGATGCCATGCGCAGGATATACGAGATCAAACGTCCAATCGCTTCGGAGACTGCGGCGGTCTCGGAACCCGCCTTGGCGGTATTGACGAAGGTCTCGAAAGGCTGGTTGCCGCCGTTTTCGTTGATGGTGATAAAGGTCTTGCCGACGGGCGTCTCGATGTTGTACGTACTGCCAGTCAACGCTTTGGGGCGGGGTTTCTTGGTCCCATGCCACAGGGTGGGAACGGCTTGTTTTGCAGAATCAGTTTCGGGCTGAGTCTGAAGCGGGGCTTTCTTCTCCGCAGTGGCTTTCGTCTCCAGCACCACGATCTCGCGCGAACCCGTCACGTACACCGTGATCCCCTTGCAGCCGAGTTCCCATGCCAGTTGATACGCAGTCGCCACGTCGCTTTCGGTTGCGCCTTCCGGGAAGTTGACGGTCTTCGAGAGCGAGTTGTCCACGAAGGCTTGCAGCGCACCCTGCATCCGCACGTGTTCCTCAGCGGTGATATCGCCCGAAACAACGAAGGTATCGCGCACCGCCTGCGGGATTTCCGCAATGTGCTGGCACGTCCCTTCGCGCATCACCTGCTCGACAATCTCCTGACGCTTCTCTTCGCCCAAGCCGAGTTTCTTCAACGCCTCATCGAAGCGCGGGCTGGCATACGTGAGCGTCAGGTCTTTGCCGTTATCGTTGACGTGGCGGATGTAGGCGAGCGCAAAGACGGGTTCGCAGCCGTAGCCTTCACAGCCTGCGACGGTGGCGATGGTGCCAGTCGGCGCGACGGTGGTCTGCGCGGCGTTGCGGATGCCGTGCTGCTTGATACCTTTGACCACCGCCTCCCACTGGACTTCGGGTCTGTACCAGTTATTCTCGAACTTGATCAGCGACTGAGGCGGAGTCCACTTCATGTCGTCCATGTCGTAGATCGAGCCTTGTATCGCGGGGAAAGGTCCGCGCTCCTGCGCGAGTTCGACGCTGGTCATCATCGCGTGATAGCGGACGAACTCCATCACCTGCGCGCCGAACTCCTGACCTTCCTTCGAGCCGTAGCGCACACCCACGTGGTACATCAAGTCCGCGAGACCCATGATTCCAAGCCCGATGCGGCGGGCTTTGTGAGCCGCTTCTTTCAACTGCGCCACAGCTGGAACGTAGGCATTGGCTTCCACCACGTCATCCAAGAAGCGCGTAGCGGTCACAACGCTCTTGCGCAGAGTTTCCCAATCCACCGTGCCATCCGCTCCGCAATGCTCGTTCAAATTCACCGAACCAAGACAGCAATTCTCGTAAGGTCCAAGCCATTGCTCTCCACACGGATTTGTCGCTTCGAGCGGATACAAATGCGGGACAGGGTTACTGCGGTTTGCCGCATCCAAAAACAGAACGCCAGGCTCGCCGTTGTGATGCGCCTGTTTGACGATCTTATTAAACAATTCGCGCGCGTTGACCTTCTTATAGGTGTTGATCTTGATTCCCGCAGCCTCGGCTTGTTCAAGCGTGCCTTTGAAGCCTTTTTTCTTTACTTCAATCAGGTCGGGGAAGCGCAATTCCCATTCCTTGTCATCCTTCACGGCTTGCATGAACGCATCCGTGATGCCGACGGAAATGTTGAAATTGGTGATGTGATTCTCGTTGGTCTTGCACGTGATGAAATCCTCCACATCGGGATGATCCACGCGCAGGACAGCCATGTTCGCGCCGCGGCGGGTTCCGCCTTGCGCGATCTCCCCAAAGGCATGGTCATACACGCGCAAAAATCCGACAGGACCCGTCGCCTGCCCGGCGGAGCTTTGCACAAATCCGCCTTTTGGGCGCAGGCGTGAAAACGAAAAGCCATTCCCGCCTCCCGTCTGCTGGATTAGCGCGGCGTCGCGCAGGGTTTGGAAGATGCCCGCTGAATCACGCCCCATGTCGTCGGTGATCGGAAGCACAAAACATGCAGCCAGCTGCCCAAGTGGAGTTCCCGCGCCGGTAAAGGTGGGAGAGTTCGGGAAAAACTTCTTGCTCGAAAGCAAATGATAATACTCGACCGCGCGCTTCCGAACGTCCGCGCCCCACTGCTCTTCGACCTTTGCCACGTGATACGCCACACGCCAGAACATCTCTTCGACGTTCTCGGCGGGTTTGCCGTCGTCGCCGCGGCGGACATAGCGCTTCATCAACACCTGGCGGGCGTTGTCGGTCAACTGCGCCTTCGGCAGTCCCTTCGGCATGGGCGGCGTGGGCAGAAGTCCGTTTTTGGCTTTGGGTTCAGCAGATTTGGTTACCATGGTGTACTCTCCTGTAAAGTTTTTTTCGCTGTCACTCTGAGCGTAGCGAAGAGTCTCGCCCGGCGTACAGAGACCTTTCGCTTCACTCAGGGTGATAAAAAGCAGCGATACAAAAAGGCAAAGACACTCCCCCCTTGGAGGGCGTCCTTGCCTTGAATTAGTCTTTCAGCAGCAGATCTATTTCTTTGCGGATGGACTGGAGATCGTCCAAGCCCAGATACACAATCGCATAACGGATGTACGCGATCTGATCCACCTCCTTCAAAATTTTCATCACCAAATCTCCGACAACGCGGGAGGAGACCTCCGCCTTGCCGAGTTTTTGCAATTGCGATTCGACCTGCCCGATCATACGCTCGATGTCCGCCGCGGAGACGGGGCGTTTGGCGCAGGAGATGCGGATTCCGCGCGCCATCTTCTCGCGGTCGAATTCCTCGCGCATGCCATCCTGCTTGATGATGAGCGGAACGGCAAGGATGGGACGCTCGTAACTGCTGAAACGCTGGCGGCATTTCAGGCATTCGCGGCGGCGGCGAATCCCCCCGTGACTGTCGTGGGAGGTATCCAACACCTTTGAGTCGTGATGTTTGCAGTACGGACAACGCACCGAAAAAGGCTCCTAAATTAGAACAGATGTATCAGCCATATATGGGCGTAAAGGCTCTGCATCCCCGTATATATGGTCAAAGTGATTGGCATTTTACTCCCTCCTCCATACATTGACAAGAGGCGATCAGTATGCGTGAATCTTAAAATATCGTGGACACGATCCCCGCTTCATGCTTGACGGATGGTTGATCCTGTTTCCCCGGGCGGTTTCCTACCCTGGAAATTTTCACGTCGCGGCGCAAGATGAGACACCCTTCGATAACCTCAGGACAGCGTCTTGCCCTGCGGCGCTTGTTGCCATACCACCACCAAAAAAACTACAACCCCCGCAGGAAATCCATCACCAGCGGATTTACATTCATCGGGTGGCATTGATGCGGCACATGCCCGCAGGCGGGAAGTTCATGGGCGCCCTTGATGTTTGGGAGTATCGTTTTCAGAGTCGGGAATGAAGTTGGCGCAAGGGTTTGGTCGCGCCCACCCCACAGGAGTAGCGTCGGCTGGGTAATGCGGGACAGGTCATAGGTCAGGTTGTGAAGCGTGCGCGGGATGTTGTAAATTCCCGAAGAAGCGCGTTTGTAATCCAGCGCAGTCTGATAGCGGATGTGCTCAGGCAGGACGTGTGATTCGCGCTGTCCGACGTATGCGCTGAAACTGGTTACATCCACAAAAAAGCGAAAGAGGCGATAGGGTGTGCGCTCGATGAGATTGGTGTTGATCAACTGATGGCGAAAGACGGTCTGCATGACCGGCGGAAGCTGTTTGATGTCGTAGAACGGATTGACCAATACCAGCGCGCGCACCCGTTCGGGATGGCGAAGCGCGTACAACAACGAAAGCCCGCCGCCGAGCGAATGCCCAACAAGGGTCAGCGGCTCGTGAAACTGGAGGGAATCGATCCACCTTGAAAAATGGTCGAACGCGTTTTCGGCGGTATAGTCGTATGCGTTCAAGGGTTTTTCGCTCCCGCCATGACCGAGCAGGTCGAGCGCATAGCCCGCATACCCCGAGGCGGCAAGTTCGGGGAGCAGGTCGTCCCAGTCGTGAAGCGAAGCCGCCAGACCATGAACAAGGACGACAGGCGACCCTTCACCCTGCCGGACGTAATTTACTTTTTGGTTGTTTCCCAGCATCATGCTTTGATATATGACGCCTCGTAGATCAATCGCTGACATAAATTCCTGAAAATGTTGAGGATTTTTTGTAATCATAAACGAAACCGCCGAATTGGGCGATTCCAATTTCGCAAGGCTATTCGCTTGCGATCTGTTTTCCGTACCGTTTTGCAAGTTCCCTTCTCAGCACTTTGCCGATGAATGTGCGCGGGAATTCGTCCATGAAGATGACAAAACGCGGAACAAGATGCGGCGGAAGCCTGCGTTTGCAATACGAAATGACAGATTCGGCTTTTGGCGGTTCCTTACCCGCAATGACAAAAGCAAAGGGATGCCCCGCTATGGCAACGACAACCGCCTCTTTCACCTGCGGAATTTCATAGATAACCTCTTCCACGTCGCGCGGAAAGGCGGGTTCCCTGCCGCCCTTTTCGGGATACCACATATCCGCCTTGCGGGCGATGATTCGGAAGAAACCGTCCTCGTCCATTTGAGCCACGTCGCCGGTCAAAAGCCAGCCGTCGCTGGTCAAAACGGCTTGCGTGGCGGCTTCATCCTTCCAGTATCCCATCATCACCTGCGGACCACGCACTGCGAGTTCGCCTATCTGTCCGGGTTCCACCTCTTTGCTGGACGTCTTCAAATCCACCACCGCCGCCTGCGTGGACGGCAGGGGTACGCCAATCGTGCCAATTTTGCGATTCTTGCCTATCGGGTTGGCATGAGTCACGGGGGAGGCTTCGGTCAGTCCGTAGCCTTCGACCAGTTTGCCTTTGGTGAGTTTTTCGAAAGCCTCCTGCACCTCCACCGGCAGCGGCGCGGAGCCGCTGATGCATGCCTTGATGGATTTGATGCCGTACTTCCTCACGCCGCGAAAATTATTGATGGCAACGTACATGGACGGCGAACCTGGGAAGATGGTCGGCTTGTATTTTTTGATGGACTTCAAAATGTCCAGCGTCTGAAATTGCGCTTTGAGGATCATTGCCGCGCCGACGGAAACGGGAACGTTAAGAGCCGCCGTCATGCCGTAACTGTGAAAGAACGGCGCCACCGATAAAAACCGCTCCATGCCCGGCTCGGCGTTCGGCAGCCAATGGCGGGTCTGCAATGCGTTGGCGACAAGATTGCGGTGCGAGAGCATCACGCCTTTGGATTGCGAGGTCGTCCCGCCTGTGAAGAGGATGACGGCAAGGTCGTCGGGAAGCGCCTCCACCGCCGGGGATTTCCGGTTCTGCTGGGAAAGCCAGCGATTCCAGCGCAAGGCGTTCGATACGGTCAAACCGCGATTGCGCCAACGGGAGACGAAATATTTCGGCAGAGAAAGATAATCGGCTGGATCGGTCAACACCAGGTGAGGGATGTTCGCCTCGCTCTTGATCTTTTTCGCAAGCCCCGACCACGTCGAAAGTGTGACCAGCGCGCTCGCGTCCGTCTCCTTGATCTGGCGGACGAGTTCATCCGGCTCGATGATGGGCGGAGTCAACACCACCACCGCGCCCGCCTTCAACGCGCCATAATATCCAACGACCATCTGCGGGATGTTCGGCAGGAGCAGCGCCACCCGCGCGCCTTTTCCGATTCCCAATGCAAGCAGGGCGTTGGCAAAACGGTTCGCCTCGTGGTTCAATCTTCGATAAGTCAGTTTTGCGCCCTCGAAATAAATGGCGGGGCGATTCGGAAAACGCCTGACCGACGAACGCAGCAAATGATGAACCGGAATGCGCGGCACATCCACCGTAAACGGGACGCCATCCTCATATTGACTCAACCACATGCGCTCGCGCTTCAATTCATCGCGCGTGGATTTCGGGGCGACGAAGGCCGAGTCGCGCCACGATTTTTTGGATTCACCCTTGAGGAAACTATCAATCGCCCGGTCAACCGCTTCGCGCCTCTCCAGCATGACCATGTGGCCTGATACCCGCACGTCAACATCCTCCGCGCCGGGAATTGACCTTGCCACCTTCTCGAACAGCGGACGGTCGAAGACAAGGTCGCGATGTCCGCGAATGACCATGACCGGCGTTTGCAGGTTTGCGAATTTCTCCCATCCCGCCCATTTCGACATGTTGCGGCGGTAGAACTCCCTGAGCGCGTGAGGCGGGGCGTGAAGCCAGGAACGGGTGAATGGACCGATGACCCGCAGGACGGAAACGGGCAGGCTCAGTCCCAGTTTGAATAATGGATTCAACTTGAATTCACCCGCTGTTGCGATCAGTATCAATTTCTCGACGTGGTTGGGGTGATTCAGGGCGTAGTCTGTGGCGATGGCTCCGCCGAAGGAATGTCCCACCAAAACGAACGGCGTGGATACGTTCAATTGGGCAAGGGCAGTTTCGAGGTCCAGTTGGAGGCGCGGCATGTCGTAGCCTGTGACCGGCTTGTCGGAAAGTCCATGCCCGCGCAGATCCAGCGCAATAACACGGTTGTCCATTGCAAACTTTTGAAGTTGATACTGCCACTGCTCCGCCTTGCCGCCAAAACCATGAATGAAAACGATGGTACGCTGGGGGCGCTCGGGGGACACATCGATTGCCGAAAGACGGAGGAGGGGATCGGACGGAATGCGGATTTCGTGGCGATATAGATCCAAGTCAATATCCATGAAAAGAGTTTACAGGAGACGGGGGAGATTGTCAATTTTCATTGTGAAATTAAGTATATAACCTGAGTTTTACCTCATCTACTTTTTTACCGCAGAGTCGCGGAGAACGCAGAGAAATTCATGAAGAACTCCACGCCCTCTGCGCCTCGGCGGTTCAAGACAGGCGAATTTCCTGTTACCTCTTTGAAGGTGACAACTTAGGTTATATAATTGGGTCACCATGAGTCTTGCAAAATCAGTGGAAACCATTATCAAGGAAGCAATGGAACGGGGCGACTTCAACGATTTGAAGGGCAAGGGCAAGCCGCTCGACTTGAACGCTTATTTTGAAACACCGGAAGACCTGCGCATGGCGTATTCCGTGCTGAAGAACGCGGGCATGGTCTCTGGCGAGGTGGAATTATTGCAGGAAATCGCGGCGTTAAAGGAACGGCTTGCCGCAACATACGAAGAGAATCAACGGAACCGAATCAAAAAGATCATCGCCGAGAAACAGCTGCAGTTCAACGTGATGATGGAGCGGCAAAACAGCCAACGCAGGAAAAAATGACCGATGAATGGGCGGGCAGCCGCCCATCGCCCGAATCGGCTTTGACGAAATACCCCCACCCTGCTATAATCCACCCAGTTTGAGTTGACTATACCTGCCGTTCGGCAGTTTGTTTGGCAAGGCGTTTTGTGTTTGAAATCCACACAGGGACCTCTCGCGGGCAAGTCAGCGGAGGTCTTTTTTAATGCGTGCAAACGCAGCATTCGACCTTACCCGCCACAGGCGGTTTAGAAATCTTTTAACTTAATGAGGTAAATAAAATAATATGAGCAAGAAAAACAAATTAAGAATTATCCCACTCGGGGGGCTCGGCGAAGTGGGAAAGAACATGATGGCGTACGAGTTCGGAGGCGACATCATCGTGGTGGACGCCGGCATCATGTTCCCCAACAACGACATGCTGGGCGTGGATTACATCATTCCCGACTACGAGTATTTAAAGAAAAAAGCCAGCCGCGTGCTGGGTATCTTTATTACGCACGGGCATGAAGACCACATCGGCGCGATCCAGCACATTATTGCGGATATTTCCGCGCCAATCCACGCCACGCCGCTCACACGCGGGCTGATCGAAGGCAAATTACTGAGAAATAATTCCCAGCACAAAGCCCAGATCAAGACCATCCAGGCGGGCGAAAAGACCAAGGTCGGTCCATTCACTGTCGAGTATTTCCATGTCAGCCACTCGATTCCCGATGCAGTAAGCCTTGGCATCACCACCCCCGCCGGACTGGTCGTTCACATGAGCGATTTCAAATTCGACCATACTCCCGTGGACGGCTGGCCCACCGACTTTGCCAAACTCGCCGAGTTCTCCACGCGCGGCGTGGATTTGCTGCTTTCGGATTCAACCAATGCCGAGCGCCCAGGCTGGACTCCCTCGGAAACCGTCATCGGACCTGCGTTCGACAAGGTCTTCGGCGCGGCAAAAGGACGCGTCATCGTCGCCACCTTCGCCTCGCTGATCTCGCGCGTACAGCAGGTGGCGGATGCCGCCGCCCGCCACAAACGCAAGATCACATTCGCCGGTCCCAGCATGGTGGATAACGTCAAGATCGCGCGCAAGATGGGCTATCTCGAAATCCCCGATGAAATGATCGTACCGATTGACCAGGCGCTGCAAATGCAGGATCACAAGGTCGTCATCATGTGTACCGGCTCGCAGGGCGAACCGTCGTCCATCGTGGGACGGTTATCGGCTGGCACGAACCGTCAGTTCGACCTCAAGCCGAACGACACCATCGTGCTTTCGTCGCATCCGATTCCCGGCAACGAAGAGACCATCAGCAAGACCATCAACCGGCTTCTGCGCCGCGGCGTCAAAGTGGTGGATGACAGCGTCGCGCCCATCCATGTCTCGGGTCATGCAGCGCAGGAAGAGCAGAAACTGCTCATCAACATGGTGCGCCCAAAGCATTTCATGCCCATCCACGGCGAACTGCGCATGTTGAAACGCCACGCCGAACTCGCGGTACAGGTCGGCATCCCGGAAGAAAATACCGTCGTGGTTGAAAACGGTCAGGTTGTCGAGCTGGTCGGTAATAAAATTCAACTTGGCGAGCGCATCCCCGGCGATTACGTCTTCGTCACAGGCGAATCCATCGGCGACATCGATCACGACGTGATGCGCGAGCGCAGTCAACTGGCGCGCAACGGCATCCTGCTGATCGACATCAGCCTCGATAAATTAACAGGACGACTGCTTCACGAACCCGAGATCATCACGCGCGGTTTCGTTTCCCCCGAAGACGCCGAGGACCTTATTCCCGAAGTCCGCAAGCGCGTCATGGACGTCGTCCACGGCAGCGGCATTGACAATGAGAAAGACATCGTCAGCGCGGTCAAAAGTTACCTGCACCAGCAGACGAAGCGCAGACCAATGGTGTTTGTGACCCTGAGCAAATCGTAAATCCGTAGGGGCGCAGCAGCACTGCGCCCCTACATTTTTTTGGCAATCTGCCGATCCACCTTCCCCATTGGGAAATCATCCAATTCGCCGATCTTCACCCATTTCAGGTTTTTATTTTTGGGGATTGATATCGCCCTACACCAATACGCGTGAACCACGACGCTAAAGTGACTATACGCATGACCAACAACAGTCAACGCCTCTTTTTTCTTGACGTTTAGCCTGATTGCTGTTTTCAAGGCTTTTTCCAACTCTTCGGCTGGATTCGCCTTCACCCGCGCATTCGGGAACTCCCACATCCCGCCCAGCAGCCCATCCCGCGGACGTTGGTTCAACAGCACACGCCCGCGCTCGATAATCACCGCCGCTGCATGGATGTACTGCGGAACCCGCTTCTTCGGTCTTAGAACAGGGCTCTGTTCCTGCGTGCCGTTTTCACGCGATTTACAAATGGACATCAACGGGCAAAGCAGGCAGCGCGGATTTTTCGGCAGGCAAATGGTCGCGCCCAAGTCCATGAGGGCTTGGTTATAGTCGCCTGCTTTTCCTTTGGGTAGATTCTTTTCCGCCAACTCCCACAGCATTTTTTCACCCGCCGGCGAGTCGGCATATTCTGTCACATCATATAAACGCGAAAAGACGCGGCGCAGGTTGCCGTCGAGAGTCGGTTCGTCCATTTTGAAGGCGATGGACGCGATTGCCCCCACAGTGTAGCGACCGACGCCCGGGAGTGAGCGCAAGGCTTGGAGGTCACGAGGCAGTTTCCCGTTAAAGTCTGAGGCGATGATCTTCGCGGCTTTATGCAAATTTCGCGCGCGGGTGTAATAGCCGAGTCCCTCCCAGGCGTTTAGCACATCCTGCTCCTCCGATTTTGCCAACGAGTTCACATCGGGAAATAATTTCATCCATTTTTCAAAATAAGGGATGACTGTTTCCACCCGCGTTTGCTGAAGCATGATCTCGGAGACCCAAACAGCGTATGGGTCGGGGTGATCGCGCCAGGGCATGGCGCGACCATGTTTGGCGTACCATTTGAGCAATGACGTCGAAAGTTTCATTTATGGGCAGGGCTGCGAAAGCGGCGCGCTTTGATAAGACGCATCGTCGAAATCAACAATGCGGGCTTCGAGCAGGCTGTCACCCGCATCGCAGGCAAGGATGATGGCATCCGCGCCTTGCGGAAAATCGAGCAGATCGCGGGTTGGGAAGATCAGGTTGTGATGGCTGGCATTGATAAGGATAAAGCCAATGCGCGGGAAATCCTGTTCCGCATAGGCGGGCCAGGGATTGGCGGAGGCGAGTCCCTCGTTTCGCCGATACATGCGCGGATACAACAAGCGTCCTTCCATGAGAATCGCGTTGGGTTGTATCAGGAAGGTTTGAATTTCCGCGCGGTCATATCCATTCGATTCGAGTTTTGCGATCAACACATCCTGCGCGGCGGTATAACGCGGCTGGGCAAATCCTTTGGCAAGCCAGGGCAGCGCGCCAACGAGCATAAAGCCAAGTACGATAAGCAGAGCCCGCGGGCGAAAATCGCGGAATGAAATTGTCCGCGTTTCGGGCTGCGCGTTTTGAGGGAATATCCTTTCGGTTTTCGCGCCAAACAAAAGGGACAAGCCGCCCAGCGCCTCGATTGCGCCAACCGCAAAATAAAAATAGATAACCCAGTCCACTGGCAGGTTGTAGCGCCAGCTGGAGAAACGGGCAATACCGTTCGAAAGGGCGTAGCCGAGATTGAACGCCAGCGGGACCAGCCCAAGCCAGCCCATGCGCCGCCACGCCGCGCCGAACCCGAGCGCAAGGACGACAAGGTATCCTAGAATGAGAAGCAGGTTGTACCATTCGAGCGAACCATTCCATTCCACCCAATACAAGTTGACCGGGGCTTGCAATCCATTGAACGGCTCGATAAGCGGAAGCGTGAGCAAACCGCCGATCTCGGTGTTCAGGAAGTGCGCGGCGATAAAGTTCGCAACATAGGCGGGGTTTTCGAGTGTGAAGGAAATAATGCGTTCACGGACGCTATCCGTTTCGGGGTTAAATTGACTCAGATCGAGATTCCCGGTGAAGGAATACTGACTGTAAATCACTGCCACCTGATTTGGGTCATCGAAGGAGAATTTGCCGGCAATGGTGTAGTTATGCGCCAGCCACGGCAGGACGGCGAGCAGCATTGCCGCGCCAAAGGCGACCCCAGCCCTGACCCACTCCGCCCATTTGAATTTCATGGCAAAGAGAGCAAGAAGGAAGACGACGGGCAAGGTCAGCATGGACTGGGTGCGGAAAAGCAGAAGGATGCCGAACGCCCCGCCAGCCGTCAGCGTGGATTTGAGATCGCGCCGCTCCAGCCACCAAATGACCATGAAGCACATCAATGCGATTGCCATCGCGGTTGGGAAGTCGGTGGTGAATATTTTGCTGTTCGCCACGCGGGTGTTGGATGCGATCCACAAGGCGGTGTATTCGCGGAAAATGGCAAACAATGCCACGGTCACGCCGGCGGCGGGAGAGTGAAGTTTCTTCCCCAGTAAATACAATGTGACGGGAAAGATCGCCAGCACGAGGGTCTGCGCGGCGATAATAGCGGGATAGTTTTGGTCGAAGAGCAGGTGCAAAAAGGCGAGGAAGGTCACATACAGCGGACGGGGTGGGATGCCGCCGAAATAGTCTGTGCCGATGAGCAGGCTTTGGGAGGCAAAGTCGTAATAGCCCGCGTCGGAATATGGCAGGGGGATGTTCGTCGGCGGGGAGATGGGGGCGTAGAAGCTGCTGGCAAGGGTTTCCAGCGGCACGCTGAGCCAAAGGATGACGGCGGCGAGGTAAAGGGAGAGTGGGAGCAGAAGGCGAAAGGTAGAAGGCGGAAAGCGGAAGGCGAAAAGCAGAAGGGTTGCAAAACCGATGACAAGTGCTACGATGAAATGCCATCCTTGAATGGCTGTGCCGGGTTCGCCCCAATAGGCGGTATCGGGGGTGATGCCTATCCTGGTGAAGATAACAAAAAGAAGGATGAAAAGAAGAAGGAAGAGAGCGACAAGAGATGAGCGATATACAGGCTTATGCTCAACGAGCGCCGCGAAGTGAAATCCGTTTTTGAGGAGGAGGAGGAGGAAAAGAGATGTTTCGAGGGCAAGAAAAAAGACCAGCCACAGCAATGGGCTCAATCGCTCGTAGTAGGGCAGGAGTCGCTCCGGGTTGAGATAACGCAAGAGGAACAGGAGCAGGCTGGAAGTCAGAGAGAGAAGCGCGGAGGAAAAAATAATCGGCGCGGCGGCAAATTTATCGAAGCGGGAAAGGTTCCGGCGCGAGTAAAATCCCAATCCAATTCCTGAAAAGAGAAGAAGAGTGATAACGCCGAGCAGGGCAAGCCGAGCGAGAGACAAACCTTCGGACGGCACGCGCAGAAGCGCGGCGAGGGCGATGAGAGATTGAAAAGCCGCGGCAAAGAAAAACCACGGCCAAAGTTTTGTGAAACGGTTTTGCATGTTATTAGGAGATTGCCGCGTTGGGCTGGTCTCGATACGCGGCACCCGGGCGACACTACTCGACCACCAGCCCTCTTCGCAATGACATCGTTAGAACTGAAACCCCGCGCGGACGGGAACGATCTTGTAGGAATAATTTTTGACGTACCCGAAGAGGCGGTCTTGCAGGAGAGTCCAATCTGACGAGGCAAGAATGCGGCGCGCGGAGGATTCGTCCGAAGCGAGCAAGCCGACTTGAATCTGGGGATATTCGCCGTAGATGGTCGCCCAGGCTTCGGCGGGCTGCAAGCCGAGGCGCTGCACGCCCGGCACGAATTCACCGATGATGAACTCGAAATATTCCTGATCGCGTTCCGCCGCGATATCCCAGGTCATGATCACTTTGACGGACTTGTTTCCCGCGGACATTCTATCCTTTTTGGTAATCCAGCACGACGACCTTCGTTTCGTCGGGCAGACCCGAACGCGTGACCTTCAGGGAAGGCTGGGCGTCAATTTTCCCCAAGCCCATTTCCTTGAGGAATTTGTTGAGCGAATCCAGTTTCAGTTTTGTATCGGGCGTGGAATAGTGCATGGGAACGACGATATTCGGCTCGATCAGGCTGACGACTTCCGCGGCTTTGGCGGCGTTGAGGCTGCTCCCGCCTCCCACCGGGACGAGGAGCACGTTGACTGTTCCCAGAGCCTCCACCTCGCTTTGAGTTGGGACTTCCTCCATGTCGCCGAGATGCGCCACGGTGATGCCGTCATAATCGAACACGTACAGCGTATTGCGGGTCTTGCCTTTGTTTTTCTTCGCGCCGTTCCCGCCCGTCTGCACGGCAGTGATGAACACGTCGCCGATCTCGAACTCGCCCGCGCCCGTGAGAATGTGGGTGGCGCCTTTGACCGCGTCGCTGTTGTTGTGACCGGGCGCGTCGTGGCTGATGGTGACGAGTTCCGCCTTAAGCTTCAACGAGTCATAGCCGACGGCTTTGTGGTCAAACGGGTCGGTGACAACGGTCGCGTAATTGCGTTCGGTGAGACGAAAACAGGAATGTCCGTACCAGGTGATTTCCATATAAAGTAAGCCTCCAAAGGGGATATTATACCCGATGTAAATTGATATAATCCCGCCATGCCCAAACCCAAACTCATCCCCTATCTCGAAGCCCTGTTTGCCGTGGTCGTCTGGGGCGCATCGTTCATCGCCACGAAAATCGCCGTTGGGCAGATCTCGCCCATCGCGGTAGTGTGGATCCGCTTTGCGATGGGAATTCCCATCCTGTTTGCCGTCGTCCTTGCGCGGAAACAGTTCGCGCTTCCAAAAAGAAATGAATGGCTGTACTTCGCCCTGCTGGGTTTTTTGGGCATTTCATTTCACCAGTGGCTGCAATCGAATGGATTGATTACCGCGCAAGCCACCACCACCGCGTGGATTGTGGCGACATCGCCCGTTTTCATCGCCATCCTCGCCTGGTTGGTTCTCAAGGAAAAGCTCAACCTCATACAATCGCTTGGGATCGTGCTGGCAATGCTGGGCGTGCTGGTCGTGGTCGGCAAAGGAGACTTCGCCAGCCTTGCCATCGGTCAATTCGGCACGATTGGCGATTTCCTCATCCTCATCAGCGCGGTCAACTGGGCGGTGTTCTCCATCCTTTCGCGGCGCGGATTACAGGCTCATCCATCCACGCGCCTGACGTTCTGGGTGATGACCATCGGCTGGTTGATCACATCCGTTGCGTTTTTCGCGCAAGGCAAAACCGCCGAGATTACCATGCTCGATTCGCGCGGCTGGTGGGCAATGATCTTCCTCGGCATCTTCACCACCGGTCTCGCCTACATCGCCTGGTTCGACGCGCTCGCCCAACTCCCCGCCGCGCAAACGGGCGCATTCCTTTTTCTTGAACCGCCTTCCAGCATGGTCGTTGCCGCAATCGTGCTGAACGAAGCCGTCACCTGGGCGTCCATCATTGGCGGCGCGGTGATTTTGCTTGGCGTGTGGCTGGTCAACAGGAACTGACATGAAATCCCGAACAACCCCAAACGCAAGCGTGGACAAAACCGAAAGCGGCTATCTTTTGAAGATTCCCGCCGGAGATTCATCCGCCTATCGCTTTGCCCAGATGGATGATTACTTCGGACTCTCGCGCCGAAAATTTCCGCATCATTCCCTGACGTTGAGCCTGCGAGCCAGAGTCTCGAGCAATTCCCTCCCCGGAACCTGGGGCTTCGGGCTGTGGAACGATCCCTTCGGCATGTCGCTCGGTTTCGGCGGACGGCGCTGGCAGTTCCCCGCCCTGCCGAATGCGGCGTGGTTCTTCAGCGCATCGAAGGAAAATCATTTGTCGTTCGGCGACAAACCCGCGCAGGGATTTCTCGCTCAATCGTTTAGCGCGCCGAAGTTTCATCCGCAGTTGATTCCAACCGGATTGGTCTTTCCGTTCTCGCGCAAGGCGGCAAGAAAATTATTGAGCAGGGTCATCGCGGAGGATTCATCCGCTTTGGGCGTGGACGTCGCTCAATGGCACGCCTACAGGATCGAGTGGCGTCGAAGAAGCGTTGCATGGTATGTGGATGAGGTTCAGGTGTTCGAGTCGCCGGTAAGCCCGAATCCGCCGCTGGGGCTGGTCATCTGGATAGACAATCAATTTGCGGCGTTTCCCCCGAATGGAAGAATCAAATTCGGAGTGTTGGAAAACCCCGAACCCGCATGGCTTGAGATTGCCGATCTTGCGATATAGGGTTATACGCCCAACTTCTTTGCTTCATTCCAAAAGGCGTCCATTTCCTCCAGCGTCATGTCGGACAAGTTGCGTCCCTGCCCTTTTGCGGATTTCTCCACAAAAGCAAAACGGCGTTTGAACTTCAGGTTTGCCTCCCGCAAAGCGGATTCAGCATCCACGCCGCGCCAGCGCGCGAGGTTGACCAGCACAAAGAAAAGATCGCCGAGTTCGCCTGTCACTTGCTCAAGGTTTTCGGCGCGTTTGATCTCTTCGATCTCCTCGCGTATTTTATCCAGCACGCCTTCGATTTCGGGCCAGTCAAAGCCGACGCGCGCGGCGCGGTCTTGATACTCCTGCGCCTGACTCAATGCCGGCAACGAGGCTGGCACGCCATCCAAAATTCCCTTATCCTCTTTCTGGTTTCCCCTTTCTTTTTCCTTCAACTTTTCCCAGTTTGCCAGCACACCATCCACGCCGTCGAGCTTTACGTCGCCAAACACGTGCGGATGGCGGCGGACGATCTTGTCGTGGATGTGCTTCACCACATCGGTGAAGTTGAAATCTCTCGATTCACTGGCAATTTGCGAGTTGAGGATGATCTGCAAAAGCAAGTCGCCGAATTCCTCGCGCATACCGGGCTTGTCGTCCGCGTCCATCGCGGACAGGGCTTCGTAGGATTCTTCGAGCAGGTGCTTGCGCAGCGTCTGGTGGGTCTGCTCCCTGTCCCACGGACAGCCGTCCGGCGCGCGCAGGTGGGCGACGATCTCGGCAAAGGATTCGAAGGATGTGCCTTCGCCGAGTAACGGGATGAAAAGCGAAACCGGAGTTGAAAAGTCCTCTCTGCCAAAGTCCGCCAACTTTTCCTCTTTCTTCTTTCTTCCGTCCACAATCCAGATCACATGATCCGCCGGATATGCTGCCAGCAAAACCGTGCGCGCCTGTTGAGCCAATTCGCGCGAATCAATGCCGAGGATGAGCGTGTCCGCATCCGGCGGGATGGGAGGATAATGAGCGGATGAAAGAGTCTGCGCTTCGAGCAGGGTCAATTTCGAGGGCGGGGTGAGGCGGAGTGTCTCGAATGCCGAAGTGACGAGGGAGAAGTCCATGATGAATCTCCTGTTAAATGCGTAATCCGTAATTCGTAACTCGTAAATGATTACGGATTACGCATTACGGATCGACGTCAACCTTGTAAAGGGTTTAGCGCTTGGTGTAGGTGGGCGCCTTGCGGGCTTTCTTGAGACCGGGTTTCTTGCGTTCCTTCACGCGGGCATCGCGGGTGAGCAAGCCCTTTTTGCGCAGGGCGGAAGTCCAGTCCGCGTTGATGAGTTGGAGCGCGCGGGCAATGCCGAGGCGCACGGCTTCGGTCTGACCGGTGACGCCGCCGCCGTTGACCAGCACGGATACGTCGTATTTTTTGGCTTCCTGACCGACCGCGCCGAACGGGCGCAGGATGTCTTCAAGGTCGCCGAGGCGGGTGAAAAACGCCGAAGCTTCCTTTTCGTTGACGACAAACTTGCCGCTTCCGTCCACCAGGCGCACACGGGCGGTGCTTGCCTTGCGGCGGCCAATGCCTTCGTAATATTGAGCCATATTCGCTTACCTCTTTATTCCAAAACTTTCGGGTTCTGCATGGTGTGCGGGTGCTCCGACCCGGCATAGATCTTCAGGCGCTTGAGCACGGCGCGTCCCATGCGGTTGTGCGGGAGCATGCCCCACACAGCGGCGCGCAGGGCGCGGTCCGGGTGCGTGGCGAGTTGGTCGCGCAAAGAAATGGTCTTTAACCCGCCGGGATAGCCGGAATGGCTGTAATACATCTTGCTTTCCAGCTTGGAGCGGGTCTTTGTGCCGGTCACGCTGACGCGCTGGGCGTTGACCACGACCACATAATCGCCCATCTCCACACCGGGCGTGAAGGTGGGCTTGTGCTTTCCAAGCAGAACATGCGCAATGCGCGCGGCAAGCCGCCCAAGGGTCTGCCCTTCCGCATCGATAACAACCCAGTCGCGCTGAATTTCAGCAGCTTTCGGATAGTACGTCTTTTGTTGCACTTTCGTCTCTCCGTTTCTTTAAATATCTTTTCAGCGTGATCCATAATCCACTTCGACCAGTGTCAGCCCGCGCGCGGGAGCCAGCCCTGCGGGAAGTTTTGTCTGCCTCGAAAGAGCAGACTGAACATCCCCGACCGGGCATTTTCCCTGCGCAAGAGATACCTGCACAAACACCAGTCTCCGCACCATGCGATACAAAAACGCATCCGCCCGGACTTCAAACTGCCACTCACCATCCGGCTTTCGTCTCCACTCGGATCTTGTCACCGTGCGCGCCGTCGTCCCTTTTTCGGAAGTCGGTGAGCCGAAGGCGGCAAAATCATGTGTGCCGAGGAAGAGTTCAGCGTTCTGTTTGAGCGCGCCGCCGTCCAGCGGAACTGCAAGCCGCCACGCAAACCTTTCGCGTAACGGGTTGCGGGTCGGTTCGCAGAACAGCCTGTAGCGGTACACGCGCGAGACGGCATCGAAGCGGGGATGAAAATCCGCCGGAGCCGGGCGCAGGCTTTTCACGGCAAGGTCGGGCGGGAGTTCCGCGTTGAGCGCTTTCAGCAATTTTTCGTCTGAGTGCGCCCACCTATCGAAGTCGAACGCCGCGACCTGTCCGCTGGCGTGAACTCCCGTGTCGGTCCGTCCAGCCAACAAAATTGACCTTCCAGACCAGCCGATGACGCGAAGGGCTTTTTCCAATTCGCCCTGCACCGTTCGAGAGTTTGCCTGCCGCTGGCTTCCGGTAAACCCGGAGCCGTCATAGGCAAGGATCACTTGGTAACGTGCCATATAGCGATTAGCCTTTAGCGGTTAGCCATTGGCTGAACGCCAGATGTTTCCTTATTCTTCAACCAGTTCGAGGACCACCATTTCGGCGGAGTCGCCGAGGCGGGTTCCCAGCCTGGTAACGCGGGTGTAGCCGCCGTTGCGGCTGGCGAAGCGGGGGGCGATCTCGTCAAACAGACGTTTGATGATCTGGTTGTCGCCCAGCCGCGAAACAGCGAGGCGGCGGGCGTGGACTTTCTGTTCCGCGGTGCCGTTCGCACTGTTCTTTGCAAGCGTGATCAGCCGTTCGGCATCGCCGCGAATGGCGGCGGCTTTCGCCTTGGTGGTCTTGATCCGCTCGTGCGTAAGAAATTGTTTGATCAGGTTGCGGCGCAGGGCGATACGCGCGCCCTTTGTGCGTCCCAATCTGTAACCTGCTACTGAATGTCGCATCTCTTAACTCTCCGAGGATGTTTCGTCTTTCATAAAGCCCTTCTCACGCATCTTGTCGCGAAGCTCATCGAGGCTCTTCTCGCCAAAATTGCGGATGGACATGACCGCGCCTTCGCCTTTTTCAAGGAGTTCGAGCACGTCTCCCACCGTGGTGATGCCTGTGCGCTTCAACGAATTGAAGACGCGCACGGAAAGGTCCAGGGCTTCAACGGGCGTCTCCGCCATTTCACTGCTCAGGCGGCTCCCGGTCGTCTCGCGTTCCACAGCCACTGTCAGCATCTCTTCATTGATACCGGCGATGTAGCGCAGGTGATCGATCAGGATGCGCGCGGAGTTGCTGAGAGCGCGTTCGGGCGAAACGGTGCCGTCCGTCCAGATTTCCAAAATCAGTTTATCGTAGTTGGTGCTTTGACCCACGCGGGCGGAAGCCACCTCCCAGTTGACGCGCTTGACGGGGCTGAAGATCGCGTCCACGGGCAGTTCGCCGATGGGCATGTGCCCGGAGCGTTCGTTGGCGGGCGAATAGCCGCGCCCGCGCTCCACGACGAACTCGATGTCAAGTTTTGTCTTTGCGCCGTCCACCGTGAAAAGATAGGCGTCCGGGTTGACGACCTCGATCTCGGCGGGGGCAATGATGTCCGCCGCTGTGACGGTTCCCTCGCCCCGCACTTCCAACTGCATGCGGGCGCTGTCCACGCCGTCCATCTTGATGCGGATCTGTTTGACCTGCAGCATGACCTGGATGACGTCCTCGCGCACGCCGGGGATATCGCTAAACTCATGCAAAACATCAGAAAAGCGCACAGATGTAATCGCGGATCCTTCGAGGGAGGAAAGCAGGACGCGCCGCAGGGCGTTGCCCAGCGTCACGCCGTAGCCGCCTTCGAGCGGGCTGATTACGAATTTGCCATAGTTTCGAGCCTCTGCTTCGCGCTCGATCTTTGGCATAACCATGTTCGTGATGATACCTGTCACGGTTCACCTGTCCCTTTTGATCAGGCTCCGGGTCGCGGACCAGGCTTGCAGTCCGGACCCGAAGCGCATTTGAGAATTAGCGTCTGGAGTAGTATTCAACGATCAGTTGCTCGTCAAGACTACCGTCAATTTCAGCGCGCTCCGGCATGCGCGCCACCGAGCCGCTCATGGATTTGAGATCACGGCTGAGCCAGGCTGGGGTGTTGCGTTTTTCGGCGAATGCGCCGAGTTCCTTGAAATAAGTGAGTTTGCCCGAGCCTTCGCGCACAGCCACGGCATCGCCTTCGCTGAGGAGCATGGAAGGAACGTCGGTGCGGCGTCCGTTCACAATGAAGTGACCGTGAGTCACCAGCACGCGCGCCTGCGCGCGACTGGCGGCAAAGCCAAGCCGATAGACCACGTTATCGAGCCGGGACTCGAGAATCTGGAGCAGGTTCAAACCTGTCAAGCCGCGACGGGTAATCGCCGTGTCGTAGTAGCGGCGGAACTGGCGCTCCAGCACGCCGTAGATGCGGCGGGCTTTCTGTTTTGCGCGCAACTGACGGGCAAAGTCGGAGGAGCGACCCATGTTGGGACCGCCGCGACTCGCCGTGCGTCCATGCTGACCGGGCGCGAAACTGCGCTTTTCAAAGGAGCATTTTGGCGTAAAACAACGCTCGCCTTTGAGATAAAGTTTTTCGCCTTCGCGCCGGCACAATTTACAAACCGGACTTAATGATTTAGCCATATATCAACAACCTCTATCCTACACGCGTCGCTTTTTCGGAGGGCGGCATCCGTTGTGCGGAACCGGCGTGATATCCGAAATGGAGCGGACTTTTAAACCCATTGCCTGCACTGCGCGGATGGCATTTTCGCGGCCGGGTCCGGGACCCTTGACGAACAGGTCTACTTCCTGCAAGCCCAACTGCTGGGCAGCCTTGATGGCTTGTTCGGCGGCAAGGCGCGCGGCAAAAGGCGTGCTCTTGCGCGAGCCTTTGAAGCCCGCGGAGCCTGCGGAACCCCAGGCAACGGTGTTGCCATCGGTGTCGGTAACGGTAACAATCGTGTTATTGAAGGAAGCAAAGATATGCACCTGCCCGTAGGACAGGGTACGCTTCCCTTTTTTCGCGCCGGAGGCGCGGCGGGCGGAACGAACACTCTGAGCCATGTTTCTTTATATACCTTTCGGACAGGATTACTTCTTCGCACCGCGACGGCGACCGCGTCCCGCGACTGTTTTCTTGATGCCTTTGCGGGTTCGGGCGTTCGTCTTTGTGCGTTGACCATTGACGGGCAGGTTGCGGCGATGGCGCAAGCCGCGATACGAGCCGATTTCGATCAGGCGCTTGACGTTCATTTGAACTTCGCGCCTCAGATCGCCCTCGACTTTGTAATGCTTGGAAATGTACTCGCGGATCGCGGCAACTTCCGATTCAGTTAAATCCTTGATGCGCGTGTCGGGACTGACCTTGGTCTCAGCCAAGATCTGCCGGGCGCGCGTCGGACCAATGCCATAAAGGTAGGTCAAACCAACTTCTGTCCGCTTGTTGCGCGGAAGATCAACACCTTCAATTCTCGCCATAGGTCACTTACCCTTGTCTCTGTTTATGTTTTGGATTTTCGCAAATAATGTACACGCGTCCCTTGCGCCGGACGATGCGGCACTTGGCACAGCGCTTGCGAATGGAAGGCGAAACTTTCATGAAAAATCTCCTTGCTTGCAGGCTCTCCTCTGAGAACCAAAGTTCTGATTATACTGTTCGTTTAACAATTCGTCCATACTAATACGGCGCATCCGCCATTTACAGGACAGTCAGGAGGAGGGGTTCTCCTTCGGTGACGGCAACCGTATGTTCAAAATGCGCCGTCAGGGATCCATCCGCAGATACAACCGTCCACTGATCCGGCAGGACGCGGGTTTCATACGTCCCGACAAGCACCATGGGCTCGAGCGCGATGGTCATCCCGGGTCGGAGGAGAACGCCGCTTCCCGCCGCGCCGACGTTTGGCACCTGCGGACCTTCGTGCATTTCCTTCCCGACGCCGTGTCCCGTGTATTCACGGGTAACCTGGAGACCACGGCTTTCCACGTAGTTCTGTATCGCCGCCGAGACATCGCCCGTGCGCAAGCCTTTTCGCATCTTTTCGACGCCGGCGTACAACGCGCCTTCGGTGATCTCGAGCAATTGCCTCGCCTCGGGGGAAATCTCCCCGACCCCGGCGGTAAAAGCGGAGTCGGCGACAAAGCCTTCATGGATCGTCCCGCAGTCTATCGAAACGATGTCCCCATCCTTCAGCCTGCGCTTCGGGTGGGGAATTCCATGCACCATTTCGTCGTTGATGCTGACGGTGATTGATGCCGGAAACGGCGGGCGTCCATAGCCTTTGAACGGCGATATACATCCGTATGACTTCAGCACTTCCTCAGCAGCCGCGTTAAGGTCGGCTGTCGTCACACCTGGTTGTAAAAGTTCCCGTACTTTTGCCAGAACCGTCGCATTGATGCGTCCTGCCTCGCGCATGATCCTCAGTTCGGCAGGCTTCTTTAATTTGATCTGGCGTTTCCAACTCATTCCAATAAACCTATCAAATCGGCAGAGCGTGGCGGGCTCCGCATATTCACAAATAATTCCTATTTTTTCAACACGGCAAGCAGTTTTGCCGTCACTTGATCGACAGCCTGCGAGCCGTCGATCTCGACAAGTTTCCCGGCTTTACGGTAGTACTCCACAAGCGGCGTGGTCTGCTCAAGGTAGACGCGAATCCGTTTTGTGACCGTTTCCACCTTGTCATCGTCGCGCTGGTACAGATCGGAGCCATCCACATCACAGATACCAACCTGCTTTGGCGGGTTGAACTTCTCGTGATAGATGTGTCCCTGCGCGCGGCATGTCCAGCGCCCGCTTGCGCGTTCAACGAGGACGGATTCCTCGGCAGTGATGTATGGCACGAAGCCCACTTCACCGCCGAACTCTGCCAGCATCTTTTCGAGCGCATCCGCCTGAGCCGGGGTGCGGGGAAAACCGTCGAGGATGGCGCCAGCCTGACAGTCCGGACGGGAGATGCGTTCCCGAATCATGTTGATGGTCACATCGTCCGGAACCAGTTCACCTTTATCCATGAAGGACTTGGCAAGTTTTCCAAGTTCGGTTTCATTCTTAAAGTTCTCGCGGAAGAGATCACCCGAGGAAACATGCGCCAGTTTGCTCGTTTCGGACAGTATCCTCGCCTGGGTTCCCTTCCCAACACCGGGAGGTCCAAGCAAAACGATGAAGGTCGCCATCACATCACCCTAGCGGACGAGCAGAGAGTCTTGATAACCGTGCAGTTTGAGTTCGGCGTCGATATTCTGGAAGGTATCGCGCACAACACCGACGACAATGAGCAAGCCGGAAGACGAAACAAGGAAGATTCCCGTTTGCGAACTGGCGGCGGCAAGATTGAAAGCGCTCAACAGCAGACCAAGCAGGAACGGCATGATGGCAACAAGTCCAAGGAACACTGCGCCGACCAGGGTAATGCGCCTCTGGACCGTGCTCAGATACTTCTGCGTGGGAGCGCCCGTATGCACGCCGGGGACTGTCGCGCCCATCTTCTTGAGATTATCGCCGTAATTTTGCTGGTCGAACAACACGGCGGTATAAAAGAAGGTAAAGACGACGACCATGAGGAAGTACAGAGTCCAGTAGCCCCAGTTACTCGTACCGGTGGCGCCGAAGAAGTTTTGAACGCTCAGGAAGAAGTTCGCCACGCCCTGGTTTTCACTCTGTGTGAAGTAACTGGCGACGATGGCAGGAAATTGTAAAATGGCGCTCGCAAAGATCAAGGGGATCATGCCGGAGAGGTTGACCATCAGCGGCAGGGTTCCCTTCACGGGCATGGACATGCGATTGCCAATGCGTCGCCCGGGATACATGACCGGGACATTGCGGCGCCCCTGCTGGACGTACACGATGGCAAACACGGTTAATACGATGATAACCATGGTGAAAGCCAGCATGACCCAGCGGGTCGCTTCATCCGCCAGGAGCCCGGCAAGGTTCGCAGGCATTTGCGCGACGATACCCGCAAAGATCACGAGGGAAAGTCCCTGCCCGCGAACGCCATACTCGGAGATCAGCTCGCCAAGCCAGATGGCGAACATGGTTCCCGCCGTCATCGCTATGAGGGTTGCCCATGAGCCCAGTGCAGTCTCACCGCCCAGCAAGCCAAACGGAAGGATCGGCTGACCAATCGCCTGAATGGACAGGGAGTTGAAGATATTGATCTGACCAATGGCAGAGAGGGCAGCCATCGGCACGGCGAGATAATATGTCCATTTTTCCTGCCAGCGGCGTCCCTCACGAGGGTCTTCCTGTATCCTGCGCTGAAGGGAGGGAATGATCGGGATCAGCAATTGCAGGATGATCTGGGCGGTAATATACGGGTACACACCCATGGACAACAGTGAGAAATTGGAAACTGTGCCGCCGGAGAGCAGGTCCAAAAATCCGAGGAAGTTTCCCTGCCCGGTGGACGAGCCTCGAAAAGCAGCGAGAATGTCATGGTCTACGCCAGGGGCGGGCACATTTGCCGCAATTCTGTAGATCGCCAAAATGATGAGAGTGACGATCAGTTTGCTTCGAATATCTTCCGATTTCCAAAGATAACGCCAGCCTGAGAAGGTGGTCTTCATGCAGTGTATCCTTTTATCCGGGTTGAGCGATCAATTCGACGGAGCCGCCAGCCTTTTCGACCTTGGCTTTGGCTCCCGTGCTGACACGATGGACACGAATCTTGAGGGGTATGGTCAACTCGCCGCGACCCAGAACAACTATCGGGTTGCGTGAATCGCGCAGAAGATGGGCTTCGGCGAGAGTCTCGGGGGTGACTTCCGCATCCGCTTTGAATGCCTGCGAAAGTTGATCCAGGTTCACTTCGTTGTAAACAACCTGGTTGGGCGGGGTGAAGCCTTCACCCCGCATGAACGGCAGGCGGCGATAGAAAGGCAGGTTGCCGCCTTGACGGTACAGATTACCGCCTTCGCCGGAACGCGCGCCTGCGCCTTTTGTACCGCGACCGGCGGTCTTGCCCTGCCCCGCCGAGATGCCGCGCCCCACCCGCTTCTTGTCTTTTTTGGACCCGGGATTGGGTACGAGATCATGTAGTTTCATATCCAATACCTATTCTTCGATCTTGAGCAGGTGGATGACCTTGTTCAACATGCCGCGCAACGCGGGGGTATCCTTATGCTCAATAGTTTGGTGTAAACGCCGTAAGCCCAGGGCTTTGACGGTTGCCTTCTGATCCTTGGTGTAACCGATGGCGCTGCGCACCAACGTGACACGCAAGGTTTTGCCGGAGGTTTCCTTTTTAGGCATGCTGCTTCCTCCGTTCCCAGAATGGTAATAATTCATCGTTTCGCTTGCCTCGACGCGCAGCTTCGACAGTTGGGGAGCGCAACGCATCCAGCGCGTCGAACGTGGCCATGACGACGTTGAGGACGTTCGCGCTTCCCATGGACTTGGTGAGGATGTCGCGCACGCCGGCAACTTCAAGCACAGCACGGACGCCGCCCGCCGCGATTACGCCTGTACCAGCCGAAGCGGGTTTGAGAAACACCCGAGCTCCAGCCACCTTCCCCAGAACTTCATGGGGAATCGTTGTACCGGACAGGTTGACTGCGCGCAAGTCCTTACGGGCGCGCTCTGATGCCTTTCGCATCGCATCCGGAACGGCGTTTGCCTTTCCGACCCCCATTCCAACGGAGCCCTTTTTGTCTCCGGTGACAACCGTCACGCGGAATTGGAAGCGGCGGCCGCCTTTCACCACTTTCGCCACGCGGGCAATTTCGATCACGCGCTCTTCGAAGGCGTCCTGCGCTTCATATTGCTGCTTGTCAAATTGAGTTTCTGCCATATCTTTCTCCATGTGGTAACGAACCTGCGTCGTTCCAGGAAACCCTAGAACTGCAGTCCGCCTTCACGCGCTCCATCAGCCAATGCTTTTACACGTCCGGTATAGCGAAAGCCGCCGCGGTCAAACACAACGGAGGTGACTCCCTTGGACTTGGCGCGTTCTGCAATGGCTTTACCCACCGCCTTCGCCTGTTCCGTTTTTTTCATACCCTTCATTTGCTCGCGCAATTCCTTATCCACCGTGGAAGCGGAGATAAGGGTGTTTCCCTGCGCGTCATCGATGATCTGGGCATAGATACCGGTAAGACTCTTGAACACGTTCAGCCGGGGGCGGCTGGGCGTTCCAGATAAATTCTTGCGAACGCGCACATGGCGGCGCTCGCGAGCAATTGAACGATTTTTCTTAGCCATGCTTTACTTGGCTCCCTTCCCGGCTTTGCCTGCCTTGCGGCGGACACGTTCGCCAAGGTAGTGCAAACCTTTGCCGTGATACGGTTCCGGCGGGCGCACCTTGCGGACGTTCGCAGCCACCTGACCGACCAGTTCCTTGTCAAAACCCATCACCTTGATCTGACGGGTCTTCTGATCCACCTCGAATGAAATACCCGCAGGGGGTTCCATCTTAATGGGATGTGAATAGCCGACGTGCAGGGCGAGGGTCTTTCCTTCCATTTCGGCGCGATAGCCGACGCCTTCCACTTCCAGGATCACTTCAAAACCCTGGCTGACGCCATGCACCATGTTTGCCAGAACGGCGCGGGTGGTTCCGTGCAGGGCGCGTTCTTCGGGGTTATCCGAATTCCTGGCAATGTTCAACTGATTGTTTTCCATCTTGATGTTGATCAGGCTGGAAAACTCACGCTGAAGCTCGCCCTTCGGACCCTTCACGCGAACCTTGGAGCCGTTCAACTCCACCTGCACGCCGCCGGGGATTTCCACGGGTAAACGACCTATGCGAGACACAATAAACCTCCTACCACACCTTACAGAGAATCTCGCCGCCCACGCCCAACTGTCGGGCGCGCGCGCCGGTCATGACACCCTTGGGAGTCGAAAGAATGGCAACGCCAATTCCCGAAAGCACCCAGGGGATATCCGTCTTCTTGGTGTAGATGCGGCGACCCGGCTTACTGACGCGCTCCAAACCGGAAAAGACCGCGCGCCGGTCCCGGCGTTCGCCAACATATTTGATCTTCAAGCGCAGGAACTTTTGTCCTTCACGCTCGCCGTCAACCACTTCATACCCTTCGAGAAAACCTTCCTCTTTGAGGATTTTGGCGATCTCCAGCTTTATTTTCGAGTTGGGCATTGCAACCTGGGCATGTCCTGCCATTACAGCGTTGCGAATGCGGGTCAACATATCAGCAATTGGATCATTAAAAGACATGATCATCCTCCACCCGGCCTACCAGGACGACTTTACGACGCCGGGGATTTTGCCCACCAACGCCAGTTCACGGAAGCAGATGCGGCACAGACCAAAGCGGCGGATATATCCGCGCGGTCGTCCGCAACGCTGACAACGGTTTCGTACCTGCACGGCATGGCGGCGGCGCAATTCACGATATTGCATACATTTCTTTGCCATAAGTTAAGCTTCCTTCTTGCCGCTGAACGGCATTCCGAGCATTCTTAATAATGCGCGCGCTTCATCATCGTTTTGCGCAGTGGTCACAATGGTAACTTCCATGCCGCGCAACTTGTCGATTTTGTCGTACTCGATCTCAGGAAACACCAGTTGATCCTTGAGTCCGAGCGTATAATTCCCGCGTCCGTCAAAGGCGTTCGCCGAAATACCACGGAAATCGCGCACGCGAGGCAGGGCGATGTTCACGAGGCGGTCCAGGAAAGCCCACATGCGCGGACCACGCAGGGTCACCTTTGTTCCGATCAAGCGTCCCTCGCGCAATTTGAAGTTCGCAATGCTTTTTCGCGCCTTCGTCTGCACCGGTTTTTGTGCCGCGATCTGCATCAGGTCTGCCGTCGCGGATTCGAGCGCCTTGGGGTTATCCAACGCCTCCCCAAGACCGATATTCACAACGATCTTCTCCAAACGCGGCACTTGCATCACGTTCTTGTAACCAAACGATTTGAACAGCGCCGGGGTAATTTCATTCTTGTAAAGTTCCTGTAATCTATTCATCTTCATCTGCTCCACGGCTAGTCAATCGCGGCCTCGCAATTCTTGCAAACGCGATGGACGCCCTCATCGTCCCGTTGAACGCCCACACGCGTGGCTACACCGCACTTTGGACACACAAGCATCACGTTTGAAATATCGACCGGGCCCTCGAACTGGATGCGTCCCGGGTTCATATTTCGCCCAGCCTTGGTTTGAACCTGTTTCTGGTGCTTGGTGCGAATATTCACGCCCTGGACAACCACGCGACGGTCATCGAGAAGCACATTGATGACCTCGCCTCTCTTGCCTTTATCCTCGAGGCTCCCGCTGATTACTTCCACCGTATCGCCTTTTCGAATCTTGACTTTCATCCTTCGCTCCTACAGCACTTCCGGGGCAAGCGACACGATCTTCATATAACCCATGTCGCGCAGTTCGCGCGCCACCGGTCCAAAGATGCGGGTGCCCCTGGGGTTCTCGCCATCAGCATCCAGAATGACCGCGGCATTATCATCGAAACGGATATACGAACCGTCTTCGCGGCGCCATTCCTTCGTGCAACGCACAATGACGGCTTTCACAATTTCGCTTTTCTTTACCGAGCCCTGTGGCGTGGCAGACTTGACAGTCGCAACCACCACGTCGCCAATCGCGCCATACTTTCGCTTGGACCCGCCCAACACGTGGATGACAAGCAACTCGCGCGCGCCGGTGTTATCGGCAACCTTCAATCGAGATTCATGCTGGATCATGGACTACTCTCCCACGCCCTGATCCGCCGTCCGCGTTTCGCGCTTGATGACTGTTTCCACAGCCCAGCGCTTCTCGCGGGACAAGGGACCGGTTTCCACGATACGGACTTCATCACCAATCTGACAGCCGACTTCGTCGTGCGCCTTAACACGCATGCTCGAATACACAACCTTCTTATAAAGAGGGTGCCGAAACTTGCGGGTAATCTCGACAACGACCGTCTTGGTCATTTTATTGCTGGTTACTACGCCGGTCATACGACGACGATTGTTCATTTTGCACCTTCCACAGCAGCCGCGCGTTCGATTTCGCGCAGAATTGTCTCCATGCGAGCGATATCGCGGCGCAAAATCTTCATATGGCTGGTATCCGTCAATTGACCGGTCACCTGCTGAAAGCGCAGTTTCATCAACTCGTCACGCGCATCCACAAGTTTGGTGCGGATTTCCTCCGCGCCCAATTTGCGGATATCTTCCACTTTCATCGCCTTCATATTACTCTCCTCCCTGGGGTCGACCTACAACCTTGGTCTTGATGGAGAATTTATACTGGGCGCTCTTCAACGCGGCGATCGCAATCTCTTCGGACAAACCGCCAACCTCGAACATAATGCGTCCCGGTTTTACAACAGCGACATAATATTCCACATTCCCTTTACCGGAACCCATGCGGGTTTCCGGCGGCTTATGTGTGAACGGCTTGGCTGGGAAAATGCGAATCCAAACCTTTCCGCGTCGTTTCATTTCGCGCACGATCGAGCGCCGCGCGGCTTCAATCTGACGGGCGGTGATCCAGCCCGGCTCGAGCGCCTGCAGACCGAATTCGCCAAAGGAGACTTCCGCACCACGGAGAGCCTTGCCTCTCATGCGACCGCGCATCTGCTTGCGCCACTTTACACGTTTCGGCATCAACATATCAAATACCTCGTCTCGTAGCAACGCAGCGATTACTCGCTGACGTACACGCCTTCCGTTGCTTCAACCTTTTCTTCGGTTTCCGGTGTGACTTCGCCCTTGTAGATCCAGACCTTGATGCCGATCTGACCATAGGTGGTCAGCGCTTCGGCTGTGGCAAAATCAAGATTCGCGCGCAGGGTTTGAAGAGGCACGCGTCCTTCGCGCAGCCAGACATCACGGGACATTTCCGCGCCGCCCAAACGTCCGCCTACCATGATCTTGATCCCTTCAGCGCCCTGTTTCATGGCTTGCTGAATGGCGCGCTTCATTGCGCGGCGGTAGGCAATGCGGCGCTCAAGCTGGTCTGCAATGTTTCTGGCAACCAGCATGGCGTCCGTATCGGGCGAGGAAATCTCTTTGACGTCCAATTCGATCTTCTTGCCGACCAAAGTCTCCAGCGCCTGGCGGATTTTCTTCACGCCTTCGCCTTTGCGTCCGATCAGGATGCCCGGCTTGGCAGTATGTATGGCAATGCGGATCTTCCCCGGAGTGCGTTCCACATCGATGCGGGAAATACCAGCCTTGCCGTTCTTCACCGCATCGGGCATCTGCTTCCGCAATCCACGGACCCTTTCGTCGGCGGCAGCGCCGCCTTTGGAAAGTTTCCCTACCAGCAAATTGCGGATTGCAAAATCCTGGTGTAATTGTTGACGATAGGTGCTGCCTTCTGCAAACCAGCGCCCGCCCCACGGCTGATTAATGCCCAGACGAAAACCAACGGGATGTACTTTACGACCCATAAAATCTCTCCTTAAGCTCCGCGCTCGCGCAACACAACGGTGATATGCGAACTCCGGCGCAATATCGGCTTGAAACGGCCGCGCGCGCCAAAGCGTCTCCATTTGCGGGTCGGAGCCTCATCTGCCGTGATCTTCGCCACGTACAAATCGTCGCGGCTGACGCCAAAGTTTTCCTCAGCGTTTGCCACCGCAGAAGCGACCAACTTTCGCACGGGCATCGCCGCGCGTTTGTTTACAAAGTGAAGGATTTCCAACGCCTCATTGGCGCTCTTGCCGCGCACCAGTTCGATGACGGCGCGCACTTTCTGCGCGGATTGAGGGAGAAATCGGACTTTTGCATGAATATCCTGCATCGCTCAGTCTCCTACGCGGCTTTCTCGCTGGTCTGGTGACCGCGGAAGGTGCGTGTTGGGGCGAACTCGCCCAGGCGATGACCGACCATGTTTTCGGTAATATAGATCGGTACATGGCGGCGTCCGTCGTGGACCGCAATCGTGTGACCGACCATCTGCGGGAATATCACAGAGGCGCGGCTCCAGGTGCGGATGACCTTCTTTTCTTTTTTCTGATTCATGGACTCGACACGCTTGAGCAGCTTCGGCTCGATGTAGGGTCCCTTTTTCAATGATCGTGACATATCTGCTTACCTCATCAACTACTAGCGGTTCGTCTTACTGCGACGGCGCACAATGTACTGGTCGGTCTTTTTGTTATGGCGGGTCTTCTTGCCAAGCGTAGGTTTACCCCACGGGCTTTTCGGACCCGGAAGACCAATCGGCTGGCGTCCTTCACCACCGCCGTGAGGATGGTCGCGCGGACTCATCGCAGTTCCACGCACAGTCGGGCGGATGCCGAGATGGCGCTTGCGTCCAGCCTTACCGAGCTTGATGTTGCCGTGGTCAAGATTGCCCACCTGACCAATGGTCGCATAACAAACCTGATGCACCAGGCGGACTTCTCCGGACGGCATGCGGATTTGGGCAAACTCACCTTCCTTGGCGAGCAATTGCGCGGCGGCTCCAGCCGAACGGACAAGCTGTCCGCCCTTCCCGGTCTTCATCTCGATATTGTGAATCATCGTACCGACCGGAATATTGCTGATCGGCAAGGCGTTGCCGGGGCGAATCTCAGCGTTGGACCCGGACATGACCGTGTCACCAACTTTCAGTCCCAGCGGCGAGACGATGTAACGTTTTTCGCCGTCCACATAATGGAGAAGCGCAAGTCGTGCGGTGCGGTTGGGATCATATTCGATCGCGGCCACTTTCGCGGGGATTCCGAATTTGTCACGGCGGAAATCCACCACGCGAATGAAACGGCGCGCGCCTCCGCCTCGATGACGGACGGTCACACGACCATGAACGTTGCGCCCGCCGCGATTCCTCTTGGTAACCAACAGGGAACGTTCGGGCGTGCTTTTCGTGATTTCTTCAAACGTGTAACCGGTCATTCCGCGCGTGCCGGGAGTTACCGGTTTGTACTTTTTAACAGCCATTACTGCACCCCTTCAAATATCTCGAGGGGTTTGCTTCCCTCGGCAAGGGTCACCACCGCCTTTTTGAACGCAGGGCGGCGAACCAGCAAACGGCGGGTTCGTCCGCGGCGACCGCGTTTTGCAGGCGCGTTGAGAATGTTCACGCGCGCCACGGTCACATCGAAAAGGGTTTCGATTGCATCTTTCACCATGGTGCGGGTGGCATTGTTTTTGACGACAAAAACGTACTGACCTAATTTGCCCGACTGGTAACTCGACTTCTCGGTCACGAGCGGGCGGACGAGGACACTATATAAATCCGTCATGTCTCTCTCCTATCCAAGTTGCGCAACCAGCGCATCGATTGTCTTGACGGGCAGGACAACCTTGTCGAACGAAAGGACATCCCGCACGTTCAAATAACTTGCAAGAAGCACTTTTGCGCTTTCGAGATTATCCGCCGAACGCATCACGCTTTCGTAGTCCTGATCCTTGACAGGCATCAAGACCAACACTGTGGAAGCTCCGACCAGGTTGCCCAATGTTTCAGCCATGAGGCGGGTCTTGGGTTCCTTGAGCGCGAGTTCATCAACAACGACGATGGAGGCTTCCGCAGCCTTCACGGAAAGCGCGGAACGAAGAGCGGCTTGACGCATCTTCTTCGGCATGCGCAATTCATAACTGCGCGGATGCGGGGTATGGATACGTCCGCCTCCAACCCACTGCGCCGCGCGCCTGGACCCTTGGCGGGCTCGACCCGTCCCCTTCTGTTTCCACGGCTTTCGGCCTCCGCCCCTCACCTCTGACCGGACTTTGGTCTCATGCGTTCCAAGTCGGGCGTTCGACATCTGACGAACGTATGCCTGGTGCATCAAGTCCACATTTACAGGGGCTTCAAAAAGGCTCGCCGGAAGTTCAACTTCACGAACCTTCTTGCCCTTCAAATCAAGAACATCTACTTTCATGGTTATTCTGGCTCCCGTTTCCTGCGCGCCTATTGCTTGCGCGACTCCTTGATCATGACGAGACTGCCCTTGCCGCCGGGAACAGCGCCATTAACGGCGATCAAATTGCGTTCCGGGTCAACCATCACAACCTTGATGTTCTGGGCGGTAACGCGATCCGTGCCCATGTGACCGGCGCCGCGGGCGCCCTTATACACACGTCCAGGCGTGGTGCCGGAGCCGCGCGAACCTGGCGCACGGTTGCGGTCGGACGTGCCGTGAGTGGCATTCATGCCGTGGAAATGATAGCGTTTCACGCCGCCAGCAAAGCCTTTACCTTTGCTGATGCCGACCACATCCACGCGTTCGCCGATGGCAAAAGCGTCGCCAACTGCCACCTTGTCGCCGACCTTCAAGTCATGATCTTTGGCGCGAAACTCGCGCAGGTATCGCAAGGGGGGAATTTCATTGGACTTCAAGTGTCCCAACTGTCCGCCGGTGAGGCGTTTGGGATTCACTTCGCCAAATCCCAGTTGCACCGCCAAATACCCCTCTTTTTCGGCAACGCGGACCTGGGTAACGTAACATGGCCCAGCTTCGATGAGTGTCACCGGATAGGCAACACCTTGCTCATCGAAGATCTGGGTCATACCGATCTTCTTTCCAATCAGCCCTTTCAACATGCTCAATTTTCTCCTTTATGAAGATATTGACGAGACTGTCAGCCGGGGCAACGGCCGCATCATCTCCGTGCAGCGCAGTCAGCAGGTCTGGTGCGAAGCGTGTGTTTTGTCGGTTCCACACGCAGACCTTCTCTTACGCTGTCTCAAATAATCCGCGGTCTTCCGCGGTTATTCACCAACTAGATCTTGATCTCAATATCGACGCCTGCGGGAAGGTTCAAACGCATCAACATGTCAATCGTTTTGGAATCCGGGTCAAGAACATCGATCAAACGGTTGTGCGTGCGTATCTCGAAGTGTTCGTGAGAGTCCTTGTCAATGAAAGTCGAGCGGCGTATTGTAAAGCGTTCCTTCTTGCTTGGCAAGGGTACAGGACCAACGACGTGAGCGCCTGTGCGTTCGGCTGTTTCAACAATGCGTTTAGCGGATTGATCGAGAACGCGGTGGTCGTATGCCTTGAGACGGATGCGAATCTTCTGTTTTGCCATCATCTCACCTATTCGATGATCTTGGTGACGACGCCCGCGCCGACGGTCAGACCGCCTTCACGGATGGCGAATTTGGAGCCCTGCTCCAGCGCCACCGGCACGATCAGTTCC
>JAGUZU010000039.1 GCA_020060625.1 Anaerolineales bacterium
ATATTCTGCGTGCAGGGTTGGCATCGGCGACCTCTTGGTGGAGTGTTTGCCTTAGCTTACCCTGCTTTCTGTTAATGTTCAAATGGATAAAGTCCAGCTGAGAAATTATCTCAAAAGGCATTCTGAACCAATCTGCGAAACCAGAGCATAGCACAAGCAAGTGGCGTTTATGCCTGAACAAATCAAAACACATTCACGTCCAAAGCCATTATATCGTGTCAAGAACCGGTCTGCATACGAGAACGCGGTCAGTTCGGCGAAGTCGCGGCGGGGAGAAAATGCCAGATGGTCAACGATCAGATTCGGGGTCGAAGTGAGGCGAGCCGCGGGAACGGTCACAGGTTGGAGGGCGGAGTCGAATCCCAGCGAATCCAATTCTGCCAGCACATAATCCGCAACGTTGCGCGCAGCGTCCGACCTTGGCGCGTTCCGCGCCACGCGCCATCCGGGAAGCAAAAGAGACTCCACAAAGGAGTCTTTTTTTGTCGGGGCGAGAGGATTTGCGCACAGCGTCCGACCTTGGCGCGTCCCGCGCCACGCGCCATCCGGGAAGCAAAAGAGACTCCACAAAGGAGTCTCTTTTTGTCGGGGCGAGAGGATTTGAACCTCCGACCTCTTGCACCCCATGCAAGCGCGCTAGCCGGGCTGCGCCACGCCCCGATTACTTGGCTGGGATTTGGCACTCCGACCTTGGCGCGTTCCGCGCCACGTGCTAGTCAGACTATGCCACGCCCCGATTGAGCGAAGCCGATTATAGCCGTGTTTCTCATTTCTGGCAAATCGAATTTGTTATTGCAATTCTTATCTTAAACCCGGCGCATCCATCAGCCTTTATGCTAAAATAGACGCACTGGAGTCCCGTTATGTCCGAAATGATAGAAGTGGTTATAGACAGCATCCGCGTGCATCTGATGGCGCCGCAGCGCGTGGTCGTCCTGAAACAGGCGAATGCTGATCGTTATCTTACCATTTGGGTGGGACCCTATGAGGCGGAGGCGATCACAGTCGCCTTGCAGGAAGTCGAAATGATCCGCCCGCTTACGCATGACCTGATCAAAAACGTCTTCAACGCCTTCGACGCCCGCATCATCCGTGTAGAGATCGTCAAATTACAAGATGACATCTTTTACGGCAACATCGTTGCCGAAGTCGGCGGGCGCGAAATGCACATCGACTCTCGTCCCTCCGATGCCATCGCGATTGCCGTGCGGGCGCATGTGCCCATCCTCGTTCATAAAAGCGTCATGGAAGCGGCGGGTATGGAGCCTGACCACGAAGTCTCCGAGGCGGAGTCGGGCGCTTCTTCCCGCCGGGAACCCCCGCCGCCGTTGTCGGAAGACGCGAACGACCGCCTTTCTGTGTTCAAGGATTTTCTGGACAAACTCGACATAGACGATTCGGACAAAGACAAACCCGACTCACCCTCAACCTAAGCCTGATACTCCTCGATGACAGATTACCAACCCTTGGAAGAATCCACCGCCCCCGCCAGCCCAGGTGTACCGCACAGCCGAGAAGCCGAAGAAGCCGTCGTAGGGGCGGTGCTGATTAACCCCGAAGTCTATTACGACATCGCCCAGTTCCTCACCGCGGATGATTTCTACATTCACCGCAACAAATGGATCTGGGAGGCGTTCATACGTTTGCATGAAGCGCGCACCCCCATTGACCTGCTGACATTATCCGAAGAGATCGAACGAAACGGTCAACTGGCGGAGATTGGCGGCTCGGCGTATCTCACCTCGCTCATCAACCAGGTCCCCACGTCGCTGAATGCTGAAGCGTACGGGCGCATCGTGGAGGAAAATTCGGTTCGCCGTAAAATGATCACAGCGGCGAATCAGATCGCATCACTCGCATACAAGGGCGATACGATTGACCAGGTCATGGGGGAGGCGGAGAAGGCTGTCTTCAACGTCAGCGAGAAGCGGCTGAGGCATGACCTCCAGCCAATTCGCACAGTTCTTTCCACTTACTATGACCGCATCGACGACCTCTCCAAACGCCCGGAAGATTTCCATGGCGTGCCGACGGGCTTTTACGATTTGGATAAAATGCTGAACGGCTTGCAGCCTTCCGATCTGTTGATCGTTGCAGGGCGTCCGGGTCAGGGTAAAACAGGTTTCCTGCTTTCGATTGCCAAGAATGCCGGGCTGACGCACAAAAAACATGTCGCCATATTCTCATTGGAAATGTCCAATGACCAGGTTGTTCAGCGTTTGATCGCGCAGGAAACGGGAATCGATTCCCAGCGTTTGCGGACAGGCAAACTTCTCGAAAACGAGTGGCCCTTGTTCACGCACGCCATCGAAGTATTTTCCGATACGCATATTTATCTCGACGATACGCCTGCCATCACTCCGCTTCAATTACGGACGAAATGCCGCCGCCTCCACATGGAATTTGGCATTGACCTCATCATTGTGGACTACCTGCAATTGATGGGCGGCGACACGCGCAACGATAACCGCGTGCAGGAAGTTTCGCACATTTCGCGCAGTTTGAAGGTGCTGGCGCGCGAGTTGAACGTTCCTGTGCTGACCGCCGCGCAGTTGAGTCGCGCCGTGGAACAGCGCACTGATAAACGCCCCGTCCTCTCCGATTTGCGCGAATCCGGTTCGTTGGAACAGGATGCGGACATCGTCATGTTTATCTACCGTCCCGACCAGTATGAAAAAGACAGTGACAAACAAAATGTGGCGGAGATCATCGTGGCGAAGCACCGCAACGGTCCTGTCGGCAGCGTGGAACTGATCTTCCGTAATGCGCTGGCGAAGTTCGAGAACGCGGCGACGAAGGTGTTCCGACCGAATGAGTGACCATGTCATTGCGAGGGCTGCTGGTCGAGTAGAGCGAGTGCTCTTCTCGCTCGTATCGAGACCCAGCCCGAAGCAATCTCCCCATACGCCATGAGATTGCTTCGTCGTCGCTTCTCTCCTCCTCGCAACGACATTAAATATTATGACCAAATTCAACGGTTTCACCTCTTCTGAAACATTCACCCAAATTCCCGATTCGCTGCTTCGCTTGACGAACGAGATAGACGACATCGCGGAGTTGAAGGTGACGCTGTATGCCATTCATCGCATCGAGCATCTCGAAGGGAATTTTCGCGGGTTGAGTGAGGCGGATTTCGAGTCCGAATCGCTTGGGTTGCGGGTGGATGAGATTCGGCGCGGATTGGGAAAAGCCGTCGAGAGGCAGACCATGCTCAAGGCGGAGAATGAGGCGCAAATCTTCTATTTCCTCAACTCTCCGCGCGGACGTTTGTCCGCTGAAGCATTTGCGAATAGTCAAATCAAACCATCGCAAGGTTATGTGCCCAACAAGTCGAATGTGTTCAAGTTATACGAAGAGAATATCGGTCCGCTGACGCCGCTGTTGTCTGAAATGTTGATGGAGGCGGAGAAGATATATCCGGGCGCGTGGTTCGAGGAGGCGTTCGAAATTGCAGTCAGCCGCAATGTGCGGAATTGGAAATACATCGAAGCGATCCTTTCGCGCTGGAAGGAAAACGGGAAAGATGAAAGAAGAGATTCGAAAGACGTTGTCAAAGATGCAAAACGATACACCGAAGGCGAGTTCTCCGAGTTCTTCAAGCGGGATTGAACCCGTGAAACCGCTCGGCGACCCGAATTGTCCGCACTGCGGGGGAGCGGGATATATTCGCTACGACGTGCCTCTCGGCGACGAGAGGTTCGGCAAGCTGGAAACGTGCGTCTGCCGCGCGAAGGATGTGGCGGAGGCGGCGCGGTCACGTCTGTTTGCGATGAGCAATTTGAATCGCTTGAGTCATCTGACGTTCGAGAACTTTGTCCCCGCTGGAAATGAAAAAGCGAAGTTCATGACCGCGCAGGAGCGCGAGAATTTGCGCGCGGCGTACGAAGCGAGCGAGGAGTTTGCGCGCGCGCCGCAAAAATGGCTTTTGCTGGAAGGCGGTTACGGCTGCGGCAAGACGCATCTCGCGGCGGCGATTGCCAATTTCGCCGTGAACATGGGAACGCCGACATTATTCATCACCGTGCCAGATTTGCTGGATTCGCTGCGCTTCGCCTTTGCCGATCCCGAAACGACATTTGAACAGCGTTTTGAAGAAATCCGCAACGCGGGCTTGTTGATCCTCGATGACTTTGGCACGCAGAATGCAACTCCGTGGGCGCAGGAAAAATTGTTCCAGATCATCAACTACCGTTACATCAACAAGCTACCAACGGTCATCACCACCAATTTGATGCTGGACGAGATCGAAGGGCGCATCCGCTCGCGTTTGCAGGATGAGGAATTTGTCAAATATCTCAAGATCTCCGCGCCCGATTATCGCCGCCCCGAAGAGACCAGCAACCCGGGCATCTCGATGCTGTCCCTGCCTGAAATGAAGGCGATGACGTTCAAGACCTTCCAGCCGCGCGACGACGAGGTCGGTACGGAAGCGGTCACGACCACCACCGTCGAAAAAGCGGACAGGTTCGGGAACAAGGTCAAGAGCAAGGAGATCACGCGCGTCAAGGTCACGAAAGACGACGTGAAGACCCTGCACGAAGCACACAACGCTGCCGTCGAATTTGCCGAAAAACCCGAAGGCTGGCTGGTGTTGCTGGGCGATTCGTTCAGCGGAAAGACCCATCTTGCCGCCGCCATCGGCAACTACCGCATCGGCTTGGGCGGACAGGCGCTGCTCGTCGAAGTCACCGCCCTGCTCGATTACCTGCGCCAGACCTTTGGGAAAAATTCTGACGTTTCGTTTGACCGCCGCTTCCATGAGATCCGCACCACGCCTCTGTTGATTTTGGACGATTTGAAGGAAAGCGGCGCGGGTTCCGTTTGGGCGGAGGATAAACTGTACAGCGTGTTGAACTATCGCTACAACGCGCACCTGCCGACGGTCATCACGTCCACGCTGAGACCGGAGGCGTTTGCGTTGAGTTATCCCAACCTGTGGAATAAATTGCTCGACCCCGAGAAATGCCAGGTGCTGGTGGTCAATATGCCGCCGTATCGGAGGGTGGCGAAGGGAAGAGGGAGGAAGGGGAAGTAAGGCAATTACAAGAGTGTGTTTTTTTCAAGGGGGAAGTTCTTGTTTGTCTTTCCTTTAGTAACTATCTGGACTTTTGCCAATTTTTTAGGCTCTTCAGGATTAAGTGGGGTAATACCCTATTTACCACAGAGCGCACAGAGAGCACGGAGATTTTTTAAAGGTTTTTCTCTGTGGATTCCGTGAT
>JAGUZU010000107.1 GCA_020060625.1 Anaerolineales bacterium
AATCGAACCGCCAAGTGCGCCAAAGCCGCCAAGAAAACCTTGAAAACTTGGCGTACTTGGCATCTTGGCGGTAAAAAATCTAAAATGTACGGTAGAGAACTCAATTTCAATGTTCCAATCCTTGTAAAGGGCATGAAGCGCCTTGTTCTAGGACTTAAAGAATAAAACTCTGCGCTCTCCGCGCCTCTGCGGTGAGAACAACTGGAGATGTTATGGCAACTAAAGTACTTGTACCCCGGCTCGGCGAAGGCGTGGACGAAGTTACCGTCACGAAATGGCTCAAGCAGGAAGGCGACTCGATCAATGAGTTGGAGCCGCTGCTCGAAGTCAACACGGACAAAGTAGATACCGAAATCCCCGCCCCGGCGACGGGAACAGTGTTGAAAATTATCGCGCAAGAAGGCATCGCCGCGAAGGTTGGTGAACTTCTGGCGATTATCGGCAAGCCCGGAGAATCGGTTGACGTTTCAAAGACTCCATTTGCGAGTGTTGTTGAGTCAAAGGTCGAAAGCGATGCCCTGAGTTCATCGAAGGGTCAAACGTCAAAACCTTCGACCTTAGACCTGCGACCTACGACTGATCTTGGCTTTATCTCCCCCGTTGTGGCAAGAGTCGCCGCCGAACACGGCGTGGACTTGTCCCAAGTCAATGGCACAGGGTTGAATGGACGCATCACGAAGAACGATGTGTTGGCATTTGTTGAAGGTCGCAAGTCAAAGGTTGAAGGTCAAAAACCTGCCAACCTGCAACCTGCAACCTTCAAACCTGCAGAAGGCGACCAACTTATCAAGCACACCACCATGCGCAAATCCATTGCACAGCACATGGTCGAGTCCAAGCACACCTCGCCGCATGTGTTGACGGTAATGGAAGCGGACATGTCTCGCGTGGCAAAACATCGCGCCGCGAATAAAGCCGCGTTTGAGCGTGATGGCGTCAACCTGACGTTCACGGCGTATTTCATGATGGCAATCGTGACAGGACTGAAAGCCTATCCGCAGACCAACTCCTCATGGACGGATGAAGGTTTGCTGGTTCACAAAAATGTAAATCTTGGCATGGCGGTTTCACTCGGCGAAGATGGCTTGATCGTGCCCGTCATCAAGGGCGCGGATAATTTGTCGTTATTGGCGATGGCTCGCTCTATCAATGATCTCGCAAATCGTGCCCGCTCGAAAAAGTTACAGCCAGACGAAGTGAAGGGCGGCACGTTCACACTCACCAATCACGGTGTGAGCGGATCACTGTTCGCGTTTCCGGTGATCAACCAGCCTCAGGCTGGCATCCTCGGCGTCGGCGCAATGCAGAAGCGCGTGGTCGTCATCCCCGCTAAAGACGGGGCGAGTGATGACGCGATTGCCATCCGCCCGATGGTGTATATGTCCTTCGTCTTCGATCATCGCATTCTCGATGGCGCATCGGCAGATTGGTTTCTGGCGAAGGTCAAAGACACGTTGGAAAATTGGAGCTAGGATTTTAAGAAAGGCGGCGAAAGTCGCCTTTTTCTTTTGCTTGTAAATTAGAACAAATGTCCATATAATGATTTCGAGGAGATTCCCATGTCTATTAAAACTTCTGAAATCGAATTGAGTGTGAATGACAAAAAGGTGAAAGCCTATCTCGCGGATGGCGGCGGACCCGGCATTTTGCTTTTGCATGCCTGGTGGGGTTTGAAGCCGTTCTTCAAGCAAACGTGTGACCGCATCGCCAAACAGGGATTTACTGTTCTTGCACCGGATATGCGCGATGGTCAGATTGCCAAGACCATTGACGAAGCCAAAGCGTTGATGGAAAAAAGTGATGGTCAATTTATCGGTCAAATTGTTTTCACAGCAAAAGACCATCTGCGCGAAATGACAAAAGGCAAAATCGGTTTGATCGGTTTTTCAATGGGTGCTGCATGGGCTTTGATTCTTGCTTCGTCTGTTCCAGATCAAGTTGCAGCCGTCGTTCTTTTCTACGGCAATGAAGGCGTGGACTATGGCAAGGTCACTGCCAAGGTGATGGGACATTTCTGCGAAGTGGATGAATGGGAACCGACCGAATTCGTGGATAACACCTTCGCGGAGTTCGAAAAAGCAGGCGTGGATGCGACGCGTCATACCTACCCGGGAACTGCCCATTGGTTCGTTGAAGAGGATCGTCCCGAATACGACTCCGCTGCCGCGTCGTTGGCATGGGCGCGGACGTTTGAGTTTCTGAAAGCCGCACTGTAGGACAAGTCTATAGACTTGTCCTACAGAACACAAAAAAGGTTAAGGGTATAATCGCCCTTAACCTTTTTTACTTTTAGGAGAATATTTCTCATGGCAGAAAATTTTGATGTCGTTGTGATCGGCGCGGGACCTGCGGGCTATGTCGCCGCGATCCGTGCCGCGCAACTGAAACAGAAAGTCGCTATCGTGGACAAACAATGGATGGGCGGCGTGTGTTTGAATGTTGGCTGTATTCCTTCAAAATCGCTGTTGAAAAACGCGGAGGTGGCGCACACCCTGCGCGAACGCGGCAAGGACTTTGGCTTCACGTTTGAAAATTTGAAACTCGATTATGGCGTTGCCGTCAAACGCTCGCGCCAGAATTCCGATCGCCTCACCAAAGGCGTCGGCTTTTTGATGAAGAAGAACGGCATCGCCGTATTCATGGGCGAAGCAAAGTTCAAGGCGAAGGATACCGTCAACGTCACGGATAAGGACGGCAAAGTCACTGAACTCAAGGCGAAGAACATTATCGTTGCCACGGGAGCCAGCGCGATGGTGCCGCCCGTGTGGAAAGTAGACGGCGAGAAGGTTGTCACCTACTGGGAAGCGATCTTGCAAACCACATTGCCCAAGTCTGTGGTCGTGATCGGTTCCGGCGCGATTGGTGTGGAATTCTCCACGATTTGGAATGCTTATGGCGTGGATGTGACCATCGTCGAGATGCTGCCGCGCATCGTTCCGCTCGAAGATGAAGAAGTCTCGAAGGAACTTGAAAAGGAATACAAGAAACGCAAGATCAATATCCTGACCGGGCACAAGGTCGAATCTGTGGAAGCGACCAAGACCGGCGTGAAGGTCAAGGTGTCGGCGGAAGGAAAGGAAACGGTTCTTGAAGCAGACCAGGCGTTAGTCGCGATCGGGTTCCGTCCCAATTCCAAAGGCTTGGGCTTGGAAGAAGTCGGCGTCAAGATCAGCGAGCGCGGATTTGTCGAAGTGGACGAAAAGATGCAGACGAACGTGCCCGGCATTTGGGCAGTTGGCGATGTGACCGGCAAACTGATGCTGGCGCACGTCGGCTCGGCGATGGGCATTGTGGCTGCCGAACACATCGGCGGACATGAAACCGTGACCCTCGATTACGAAATGATGCCGCGTGCTACGTATTCGTACCCGCAGGTCGCTTCGTTTGGTCTGACCGAGGCGCAGGCGAAGGAGCGCGGATACGACATCAAGATCGGGCGCTTCCCCTTCCAGCCGAACGGCAAGGCGTTGGGGATGGGCGACTACATGGGCTTCGTCAAGATCGTCATGGACGCGAAGTATGGAGAAATTCTCGGCGCTCACATGATCGGACCCGAAGTGACCGAGCTTCTGCCAGAACTGACCCTCGCCCGTATGATGGAATTGACCCCGCACGAGATTGCCCGCAACGTCCATGCCCACCCGACGCTCTCCGAGGCGATCATGGAAGCGGCACACGGCGCAAGCGGAACGCCAATACATATTTGATGTGTGAGACCTTCGAGTTCTTGGAGAACTCGAAGGTCTTTTTTTGCCCCTCTTCTGCATATTTGTCTATACATCTTGATATTTTTGAAATAGTGTGCTATTAACAATCGACAATAAAAAATCAAACCCACTTCACCCAGAAAAAGGGGCAATGGGCAGCGAAGTCAGGAATAGAAGGCAAAGATATGCACAGAGAACGAGTTTCAGAAAACGTATATTGGTTCCAAAGCGAGGTCTACGCGCAAGTCACGGCGGGCGTGATCGTCGGTCCGCAATGGGCGGTGGTGATCGACACCCTCGCCCTCCCCGAAGAGACGTTGACCATGCGCGAGTTCATCGAACACGAGTTGGGCGCGCAGGTACGCTACGTCATCAACACCCATTACCACGCAGACCATAGCTGGGGCAACTGCTTCTTCCCCGGCGCAACCGTGATCGGTCATGCAAAGTGCCGGGATTTTCTAATTGAAAGCGGCATCCCTTCACTCGAAAGATCCCAAAAGCAAAACCAGAGCCTGCGACAGGTAAAGATCGTTCCGCCTCACCTGACATTTGAAACCGGCGAAATGACCCTTCGCGTCGGGAAAAAGAATCTCACCATCTCCCCATCCTTCGGTCACAGCCACGACGGCATCTCTGTGCTGGTCGAGGAAGACCGCGTCCTGTTCGCGGGCGACGTATTCATGCCCCTCCCCTACGTGGTGGACGGAGACGTGGACGACATGCTCGCCTCGATAAAAAAGATCGGTCGCATGGGGCTGGAAAACATCATCCAGGGGCACGGCGACATCATCCTGCGCGGCGAGATCGACGCCGCGGTAAAGGAAAACCTCAACTACCTCACGAACATCAAGAAGGCGGTCAAGGCGGCTGTCAAACGCAAGAACGCCGAAGAATACATCGATTCGATCAGCATCGAAGACTGCGGCAAAAGCCGCGTCTACCTGGGGGGGCTGGCGGAAACCCTGCATGAGCGCAACCTGAAAACAATGTACCAACAAATGAAGGGGTAAACCGCTCCGGGCGGGACTTCATTAACAACCCAAGCAGTAAACGGATGTAGTCAGGAAATTCCATGAGATGATTGCCATATTGACATTCTCCATTTTTGCCGCAGCAATGATTGTTCCGCTGTTTTTTCGCAATGGACGACGACCAACAGGCTGGCTGATCGCGCTGCTGCCGTTGGGCGTCACCGCCTATCTTGCGAGTCTTTTTCCACGCGCCGCAAATGGCGCGCCCGAAACATTTTCATACAACTGGGCGGAAGAATTTGGCGCAAGCCTGTCCTTCCGCGCAGACGGCTTGAGCCTGCTCTTCGCCATCCTCATTACCGGCATCGGTACGCTCGTCGTCGTTTATTCGGGCGATTATTTGAAAAAGAATAAAAACCTGGGACGATTCTACGGCTGGCTGTTCGTCTTCATGGGCGCCATGGTCGGCGTGGCGCTTTCGGATAATCTCCTGCTCCTCTTCGTGTTTTGGGAATTCACCAGCCTGAGTTCCTTCATGCTGATCGGCTTCGAACATGAAAAGGAATCCGCGCGCGCAGCCGCCCTGCAAGCCCTGTTGGTGACAGGCGGCGGCGGGCTGGCGATGCTGGCAGGGATCATCCTGCTTGGGCAGGCGGGCGGGACGTTGGAACTTTCCGCGCTTCTTTCCAACGAGACGGCTGTTCAGTCGCACCCGTTATATTTACCCGCGTTGATATTGATTCTGCTGGGCGCATTCACCAAATCGGCGCAGTTTCCGTTTCACTTCTGGCTCCCCAACGCCATGGAAGCGCCCACGCCTGTCAGCGCGTACCTGCATTCGGCGACGATGGTCAAGGCAGGGGTGTATCTGCTGGCGCGGCTGAATCCCGTGCTGGGCGGAAATGACGTTTGGATGTACAGCGTCGGCGGTGTGGGCTTGCTGACCATGCTTGCCGGCAGTTACCTTGCTCTCTTCCAATCGGACTTGAAACGCCTGCTGGCATATTCCACATTGAGCATACTCGGCACATTGACCATGCTCATCGGCTTGGGCACGCCGCGCGCGCTGGAAGCGGTTGCCGTGTTGTTGCTGGCGCACGCCTTGTACAAAGGCGCATTGTTCCTTGTTGCCGGCGCCCTCGACCATGAAACCGGCACGCGCGATGTCACCAAATTGGGGGGATTATTCCGCGCCATGCCTGTCACGGCGGCGGCGGCGGGGATTGCCGCGCTTTCGATGGCGGGATTGCCGCCGCTCTTCGGCTTCATTGCGAAGGAACTGGTGTACGAAACCGGGCTTGAATTCAATTCCTGGTTGATGGCGGCAATCATCTTCATGGGGCTTTCCAATGTGTTTGTGGCGGGAGTTGTGGGTGTTGGTCCGTTTTTTGGCAGGCTTGTCAAAACGCGAAAGAAACCGCACGAAGCGCCGATCGGCATGTGGCTCGGACCGGCGCTGCTGACGGGGCTGAGTCTTCTCGCGGGGTTATTTCCCGGCGGAGTATCGAGCCTGATGGTCAGCACCGCAGTTTCGAGCGCGGCGGGGGAGGCGGTCAAAGTCAAGCTGGCGCTGTGGCACGGAATTAATCCCGCCTTCCTGTTGAGTCTTGGAACGGTTCTGACGGGCATTGCTTTGTTCGCAGGCAGAAATATTTTACGAAACGTCCTGCGAAAATTGGAATGGAAATGGGGTCCTGCATATTTTTACGACCGGACGCTCGATGGGATGAATGTCCTTGCCCGCATACAAACGCGCCTCTTGCAAAGCGGCTACCTGAGTCTCTACCTGATCATCATTATTCTCACGTTGAGTTTTGGCGCGGGAGCGACGCTCTTTCGCATAAAAGATATAAGCCTGCCGTTGAGTTTTTCGGATTTTCGTTTTTATGAGGCGGCAATAGCAGGGTTGATCGTCGGGGCGGCATTGGCGGCTGTCGTCCTTCCGTCGCGTTTGGGGGCAATCGCCGCGCTGGGCGTGGTGGGATACGGAGTGGCGTTGACCTACCTGATATTCGGGGCGCCGGACCTGGCGATGACCCAGTTTGCCATCGAATCGTTGACGGTGATTCTGTTCGTGCTGGCGTTCTACCATTTGCCGAAATTCAACATTTTAAGTTCGCCCCGCTCCCGCAGGCGCGACATAGGCATTGCGCTGCTGGGGGGCGTTTTGATGACTGCGTTGGTTTTGATCGCGGTGAATGTGGAGATCGCGCCGCCCATTTCCGATTATTTTGTTCAAAATTCGGTGGAGCAGGCGCACGGGCGCAACATTGTCAATGTGATCCTGGTGGATTTTCGCGGCATGGATACGATGGGCGAGATCACGGTTCTTGGGATCGCGGGCATCGGCGTGTACGCCCTGCTAAAATTCCGCAGGAACCGGGGAGGCAGGCAATGAAGATCGTTTCCCTGATCCTTCGCACGACGGTTCGTTTCCTCTTTCCGCTCCTCCTTCTTTTTGCCGTGTTCATTTTCCTGCGCGGACACAATGAGCCGGGCGGCGGTTTTATTGCCGGCTTGGTGGCTTCCGCCGCGTATGCCCTGTATTCGATTGCATGGAGTTCGAAGGAGGCGCGTCATGCTGTGGGAGTCGAAACGAGAATGCTGATCGGCGCGGGACTTCTCGTTGCGCTGGTCAGCGGGCTGATCGGCGCGCTGGGCGGTCAATCCTTCCTCACCGGGCTTTGGGGCTACATCTCCATTCCGCCTTTGTTCAAGGTCGAAGTTGGAACGCCGGTGTTGTTCGATATCGGGGTGTTCCTGGCTGTGCTGGGAGTTACGCTCACCATCGTCTTTGCATTGGAAGAGGTCGAATAACGTGGAAACCATCCTTGCTTTTGTGATCGGCGCGCTCTACGCCGCCGGAATTTACATGATGCTTCGGCGCAGCCTGGTCAAGTTGTTGATCGGGCTGGGTCTGCTTAGTCATGCGGCGAACCTGTTGATCTTTACCGTCGCAAAATTGGTGCGCGCCAATTCACCCGTCATCGCCGCCGGTGAACAAACGCTTTCAACGCCGCACGCAGACCCGCTTCCACAGGCATTGATCCTGACCGCCATTGTGATCAGCTTTGGCGTCACTGCGTTTGCGCTGGCGCTGGCATACCGCGCGTATAAATCGGTCGGCACCGACGATTTGAATGAAATGAAGGGAACCGACGTATGAATCTTCTCCTGCCGCTCCCCATCATTATTCCGATGCTGGCTGGCACTGCCGCGCTGCTGGCATACCGCTCGCGGATGATTCAACGCTGGATCAGCGTGATCGGTTCGGGCGCGCTTCTGGCTTCCGGGATTTGGTTGATCGTCGAAGTGGAGCGGAACGGCATCCGCGCCGCGCAGATCGGAAACTGGCCCGCGCCCTACGGCATCACGCTTGTGGCAGACCTATTGAGCGCCACCATGGTGACTCTAACCGGCATCATCGGGCTGGCAGTGGCTGTGTACGCGCTGGCAACCACAAGCGCCGCGCATGAAACCGTCGGTCATCATCAACTGTATCAGTTCCTGCTGATGGGCGTATGCGGCGCATTCCTGACGGGCGACCTGTTCAACCTGTACGTCTGGTTCGAAGTCATGCTCATGGCATCGTTTGTTTTGCTGGCGCTCGGCGGCGAACGCGGACAAATGGAAGGCGCGATCAAATACGTCACGATCAACCTGATGGCTTCCGCAATTTTCCTTGCAGCGCTTGGCTTGCTCTACGGTCTGGCTGGCACACTCAACATGGCAGACCTTGCCAATAAATTCTCGAACGGGCTTCCCGAAGAACAAGCGGGGCTGGTGACGACACTGGCGATCATGTTCCTGGTCGCATTTGGGATCAAAGCCGCCATATTTCCGTTATTCTTCTGGCTGCCCGCCTCGTATCACACTCCGCCCGTGGCTGTTTCCGCGGTATTTGCCGGACTCTTAACCAAGGTCGGAGTCTACGCGATCATCCGCGTCTTTACCCTGCTCTTCATCCAGGAGCCGGGCTACACTCATACCTTGATCCTGATCCTCGCAGGCGCGACAATGTTAACCGGCGTATTGGGCGCGGTTACCCAGAAAGAGTTCAGGCGCGTGCTTTCCTTCCACATCATCAGCCAGATCGGTTACATGATCATGGGGTTGGGACTGTACACACCGCTCGCTTTGGCGGGTTCGATCTTTTACATTACCCACCACATCATCGTCAAATCCAACCTTTTCCTTGTCAGCGGAGTCGTGCAGCGTCTCAAAGGCACGCTTGAGTTGAAAAAACTCGGCGGGCTGTATCAATCCCTGCCCGGATTGGCAATGATCTTCCTGGTTCCCGCTCTCTCGCTAGCCGGACTGCCGCCGCTTTCGGGCTTTTTCGCAAAACTCAGCCTCGTGCAGGCGGGTCTCTCCCAGGGACAATATGTGATCGTCAGTATTTCGCTCCTCGTCAGTTTATTGACCCTCTTTTCGATGATGAAATTGTGGAATGAGACGTTCTGGAAAGATCAGGCGAAGGAGTACGAGAACGCCCAACAACCCGTCAACCCCGGGGAGTGGAGAACCATGTTTGCGCCCATCGCAGGGTTGGCTGCGCTTACAATCCTGATCGGTTTGAGCGCATCGCCCCTCTTCGAGCTGGCGCTTCGGGCGGGCGAACAACTAATGGACCCCACCGCTTACATTCGAGCGGTCATGGAGATGCCGCGATGAATTATTTCATATTGAACATTGCGCTGGCGCTTACATGGGCAATGCTGATCGGCGACATTCACCCCGTCAGCCTCTTCACCGGATTCGTAATCGGATATTTGATCCTGTTCACCGCGCGCCGCGCGCTGGGACCTTCGCCCTACTTTGGAAAAGTATCGCGCGTGATTCGATTTGCGTTCTTCTTCCTGTGGGAATTGATCAAGTCCAACCTCCGGGTGGCGCGCGATGTCCTGACCCGGACGGACTACATGAAGCCGCGCATCATTGCCGTTCCACTCGATGCAAAAACGGACGCAGAGATTACCCTCCTCGCAAACCTCATATCCCTGACGCCCGGTTCGCTCAGCCTCGATGTCTCCACAGACCGGCGCACGATCTACGTTCACGTGATGTATGCGGAAAATGCGGAATCCGTGCGACGCGAGATCAAGGAAGGATTGGAGCGTTGGGTATTGGACCTGCTTGCGACGGAAAAGGAATGAAACGATGAGCTTTGTAAATTTCGCGGCGTTTTTCCTGCTGACAATCGCCTTTTTGCTGGCTTTTCTACGGTTGATCAAGAGATCGAACCAGCCGCACCGCATCTCCACTCTCGACCGGGTGGTGGCGCTCGATCTGATGGCAACTCTTTCCATCGGGTTTATGACCCTCTACGCAGTGGAAACCCAAAAAACCGTTTTTATGGATGCGGCGGTCATATTGGCGTTGATCGCCTTTCTTGGCACAGTGGCTTTCGCGCGTTACCTCGAAAAAGGAAATTAACCATGCTGGCGGATATCTTCATCCTCATTGGCGCTTTTTTCATGCTGGTGGCGGCAATCGGCGTGTACCGCATGCCGGACTTGTACATGCGCCTGCACACCAATACAAAATCGGCAACGTTCGGAGTGGGCTTCCTGCTCCTGGGCGCGGCTTTTCGTTTTCAAAACCTGGATATCAGCGCTCGCGCGCTGGCGATCATGATCTTTCTTTTCGTCACCGCGCCGGTGGCGGCGCACATGATCGGGCGCGCGGCGTATTTCGTGGGCGCGCCGCTTTGGAAAGGGACCCTAAGCGACGATTTGAAGGGAAGGTACGACCCCAAAACGCATGAATTGATGTCAAAATCAAAAACAAGGAAAACCGGAGATAAACCAACGAAATGAATTACGTCATCGATTCGATCATCATCGTGGCAACAATTTTAGGGTTATGGTGGGGCGCCGTGTGGGTGGTGGAAGCCGCCTCCCGCATTGCAAAAAGGCTGGGGGTTTCAGAACTGATTATCGGCTTGACGGTGGTCGCCATGGGGACATCCGCGCCGGAGTTTGCAGTAACGGTGGGCGCCGCCTTAAAAGGGCAAGCGGATATTTCCATCGGTAATGTGGTGGGGTCCAACATCTTCAATCTCGGCTTTATCCTGGGAGGCGTCGCCCTCGTGCGCGCCATTTCCACCTCGCGCTCGCTGATATACCGCGACGGCGCTCTGATGATCGGCATCACATTTCTGCTATTGTTCTTCCTGAGGGATTTGGCCATGGCGCGCTGGGAAGGCGCGATCCTGATGGCTCTGCTCGCGGCATATATTGGATTTCTTATCTATCAAAAGGACGGATCGGACGAAGAACTCCCCGAAGGCGAATTCCAATGGCTGGATATCCCCCGCCTGCTGGGTGGATTGGCTTTGATCGTAACGAGTGGTCACTATTTGGTCGAATCTGCTTCCAGTCTGGCGCGAGCCGTTGGGGTTTCGGAATGGGTGATCGGCGTGACCATCGTCGCCGCGGGAACCTCCGCCCCGGAACTGGTCACGTCTCTCATTGCCGTGCTGCGCGGACACTACGGCATCTCCGCTGGAAACCTGATCGGCAGCGACATCTTCAACCTGTTGGGCGTGCTGGGGCTTGCGGCAATCCTGCAACCGATGAGGATCGACCCCAGCGCTTACACAAGCCTTTACGTTCTCTCCGGCATGGTCATTCTGGCGGTGATACTCATGCGCACTGGCTGGAAGCTCTCCCGCTGGGAGGGAGCGTTGTTGCTTATAATCAACATTGTCCGCTGGATCATGGATTTTCAACGTTGATTCCCCAATAAGTTCATCGGAGACTATCACCCTCGAAGATCGGACGCTCGAGAAATTTGTTCCCGTACATGAATATTTGAGGTGATGGTCTCATTGAAGCGGCTGTCGCCTCAAATGGTTTATTGAGCATTCCATGGCAAAATTTTCAAGGATATTCTCGGAACTTCCGCCGTTTCAACAAGGCGGTCTCGATTCCCTCTGCGGGCTGTACAGCATCATCAACGCCGAGCGGATCATCAACCGCTCCTCCGATGAAGAGTCCCAGCAATTGTTCGACGACCTGATCCATTATCTGTCGCGCCGCGGCTTGTTGACCAAGTTCCTGATCGGCGGGATTATTCACACTGAAATGCTGGTGGTTTTGAAAAAAGTCGTGGGTAAAAAGCGCATCTCGAACGTGTGGATTCCCTACCGCGGCGTGCCGAACCCCGACCTGACCACCTTCTGGAAATCCATGCAGCGTTTTCTCGATGGAACCCCCGGACGCTCCATCATTCTTGGTCTGCAGGGCTATCACGACCACTGGACGGTGATCGAAAGGATCAGCAATCGCTCCATTTTATTGTACGACTCGGCGCTGATAAAACGCCTCCCCCGCGCGGAATGCACCACTGTTTACGCCACATGGAAACGCAAACACCTGCTGCTGCCCGCGCAAACCTATTTTCTCTCCAACGAAGTAATGGACATCAGTCAATACGACTATTAGCATTGCAATGCAAGGACAGGTTTAAACCGTCATCCCTGCGCAGGGAGCGTCATTGCGACGATTGCGCTGTGGATAACACGTTTAAGTTGATTCCCTGCCGTATGGTATTATAGTATTGCTCTGTAAAAACTACGCCTACCGCGAAGATTTTGCGCGTAGGTCGGATTGCCAATCCGACTTACTTTGGCTGCGGCTTGCCGCGC
>JAGUZU010000150.1 GCA_020060625.1 Anaerolineales bacterium
CGCAAGGCGGGTTTCTCCGTCTATGCGTGGCAGAGGGTATGGGATGTGAGTCTGCTCGAGAAAACAGAATCAGATTCAAAGTCCGGGTGGAGGCGGGCGCAGGCTGTGGACTTTCCTGCGGTGCAAAGTCTGCATTATCAGATCGTGCCGCAGTTGCTGCATCCGGTTGAGCCTGCGCCGCATCGCGCGAACGGTTTTGTGCATCAGGGCATGCGGTGTTTTGCGGGCATCACGTCCGGGATGTATGGCATTGTGCTGACTCCGCTTATCCGCCCGGATGAAGACGGGGTCGGCAAAAAAATCCTTTCGCTGGTGAATCATTTGCCCGAGCGGCGCCGACGCGCGGTATACGTGAATGTGCGTTCCTATCAGGCGTGGCTCGAACCCGCGCTGGAAGACCTCGGCGCGCGGGCTTCGGTGCGACAAGCGGTGATGGTGAAATATCTTGCGCGTTTGGCAAAGGAAGGGCAGGCTGCGCGGGTTGTGCCTGCGAATGTGGGAGTGCAGCCTTCTCACATCAGCAGAATGGATGCGGATGAGTAACTGGACTGCATACGACGACGGGCGGAGCATTGGCAGTGTTGGCGAGGATGGGGGGGTGATTCTGTTCGATGAAGAACACGCCGACGGCGCGCGCATCACGCTCAGGCGCGGCAGGGATCATATCTCCGTTTCGTTGAATATCTACGGTTGGATGGATCACACCCGCTTTTTCAATACGGACAACGACGCCCAGCGCGAATACCGCGCCATGCGTTCGGCGGTTGAGAACGTGTTGAGCGCGATCCATTCCGCGGGCGCGAACGACATAAAGATTTGGGAAGCAATTTCAGATTTCGTAAGGCGGTTTCCATAAATGCTTAAAGCGCTCATATTCGATTTCGACGGACTGATCCTCGATACGGAGACGCCCGAGGTTTTGGTTTGGCAATCCATTTACAGCGAGCATGGATTCGAACTCCCCATCCATGAATGGGAGAAGACGATAGGCGGGTACGGCGTCTCGAACTTCGACGCCGCCGAGCATCTCTCGCATCTTTCGCAGGGACGGCTGGATCCTGTTTCCTCGAAACTTCGCTACCGAAAGGAAGCGGACGCGCTCATCCATGCCAGTTCCATCCAGCCCGGCGTGATGGACCTCATCCAACAGGCAGGGGAACATGGCATGAAGATTGCCATCGGCTCCAGCTCGCCGCATTCATGGGTGGACGCGCATTTGAAGCGGCTCGGTATCTTTCATCACTTCAAGCCGGTCATCTGTCAGGATGACGTCGCGCCTGGCAGGACAAAGCCCAACCCGGATATTTATTTGAAGGCGTTGAAACAACTCCAAGTCCAAAACACGGAGGCGGTGGTGTTCGAGGATTCGCCCAACGGCGTTCTTGCGGCGCGGAGGGCGGGCATTTTCGTGGTGGCAGTCCCCAATGAGTTGACGGCGAAGATGAACGTGCAAGGGGACAGAACGGTTTCATCTCTGGCAGACGTGACTCTGCAGAGTTTGGTGAACAGGTGAGCCGCAGATTTGCCATGCGGAAACGAAACGTCCTTTTTCTCATTGCCGGGCTTGGGTTGATTGGCACCACATATTTTTGGGCAAATGGAAACCAAAACGCGGAAATTGTGGAAACCCCAACTGCGATTCCACCGCCTGTTTCCACCCCGGCAACGGTTCGCGTTCCTGAAATCATTCCCATCGGAGATAACCCGCTTAAGGATTCGGTTATTGCGGCGGGGGAGTATCTCGCGCGCCAGCAACTGCCAAACGGCGAACTCGCCTATCAAGTTGACATCCTGACGAACGAAAGGTCTTATACGCCTTCCTACGTCCGCCTGATTGCAGGGACGGGGTCGCTTTATACGGTGTGCAGGGTATCCGGCGATTCAAAATACTGCGAAGCGGGAGACCGCGCGCTGGATCATTATCTCGAATTCCTCGTCAACGACCCCGGGAAGTTCAAAGGCGCATGCCTGTATACAAACGGCGGCTGTCCATTGGGCGGCGCAGCGCTGACAATCGACGCCGTCTACAAGCGCTGGCAGGCAACGGGCGGATTCATACTTGAAGACCGCGACCTGCTTGCTGACGCTTTGGATTTGGGATATTTCATCGCCTCCCTGCGCCGACCCGACGGCGGTTTCTACCATTCCTTCGACCCTCACTTCGCCGGGAGCGTGGACCCGGATTATTTCGTCACGTATTTTTCGGGCGAGAGCCTGTACGCGCTTTTGGAACTTTACGAAATGACAGGGGATGATTTCTGGCTTGCGCAGGCGCGTGAAGCGAACGAGTACATGACCGCGCAGCCCGTCACGGAAGATCACTGGCACAGTTACGCTTTCGCCATGTTCGCCCGTCTTGATTCGCTCACCCGGGCGGATCGAGCCTACATGGAGCAGATCGCGCAAACCGTCATTGACGGGCAGGTGCGTTCGCTTAACCCGGCAAATACGAGCATCTCCACTGCCACAAAGATCGAGTCGCTTGCGGCGTTGGCGCAGGCGCTGGCTCTTTCAAATGGCGATCACAAACGGCTGGATCGGGATATCCGCCCCTTCATCACCTTTGTGCTGGCGCGCCAATTACCGGACAACAACTGCAACCTCGATGTCAGCCACGAGATGATCCGCCGTTATGAAGGCGGCGTATTCAGCAGCTGCGAAGACCCATCCATCCGAATCGACGGCGTCCAGCATTGGATCAACGGCGTGACGGCATTTTTGGAATATCAAAGCCTGGTTGAAGGGAAATGAAAAAACAGATCCGCCCAAAAATCGAGGGAGACTGTCGAACAACGCTGAAAAGGAAAATCGGCGAAATCCGCAATTCTTAAAAACAAACTCACCCGAAGTTGACTTTTGCGGGTGAGTTATAGTATTGCTCTGTAAAAACTACGCCTACCGCGAAGATTTTGCGCGTAGGTCGGATTGCCAATCCGACTTACTTTGGCTGCGGCTTGCCGCGC
>JAGUZU010000032.1 GCA_020060625.1 Anaerolineales bacterium
TATAGTATTGCTCTGTAAAAACTGCGCCTACCGCGAAGATTTTGCGCGTAGGTCGGATTGCCAATCCGACTTACTTTGGCTGCGGCTTGCCGCGCTATGCAAGAGGTCTAATAAAAAACCCTCCCCAATTGGGGAGGGTGGATATGGTCTTACTTGATCGTGTAAGTCAGGTTTACTGTGACGGTAACCGCCAGCTGACCGGGCTGTATCGGCACAGCCGCCACTTCACTGACGCCGCCACCGCCGCCGCCCTTGCCTCCGTAGTAGTAGGGCATGACTCCGCTCTCGTAATAACTGATGGTCTGGATATCAACCAGTGAGAGACCGGCGACACCTGCCAAGTCCTGCGCCTGCGATTTGGCATCTTCCACGGCCAGGGCGCGCGCTTCCTTGTTGGCTTCGGTCTTGTCTTCCACATCGAACTGAATGCTGTAGATGTTGTTCGCGCCCGCGCTGATGGCGGCATCGAGCAGGTCGCCCAATTTATCAAGGTCGCGGATCGTCACATTGACGGTATTATCCACCACGTAGGTCGTGCCTTGAATCTGACCGCTCGGATCATACTGCGGGTTCGACCAGATGCTGAAGTTGGTCGTGCGGATGTCCTTTGGGTCCACGCCGAATTCCTTGATGGCGGCGGTTACCGCATTGGTCTGCTCCTTGTTGACCTCCACTGCCTCGGCGGCATTATCGCGCTGGGTGTTCACGCCGATGTTGATATAGACAATATCGGGCGTAAGATACACAACGCCCACGCCATTCACGTTCAACGTGCGCAAATTCTCAGGCGCCGCCTGGTTGATGGTGGTCGGTCCGCAGGCGCTCAGCACGAGAGCCAGAACCGCCAGGATCGAAAAAGCAAAAAACTTTGTACGCATGGTTATCTCCTTTAATATTGATTATGCACCATATTGACGCGCCCGTTTCTAAAAAGTTCCCGCCGAGTCCTTGAAATTTGACCCATTTACGGCTACAATCTTGCACAAATGTTCTAAGGACGCCATGCCGATCAATTATCAGGAAATCTATACCCAGATCAAACAGGTTGGTCAGGGCGCAAAGGAAAGACGAAAGAAGAAAGAGGAGGCGCAGAAGCAGGCGCGGAAACTCCTCGAAACCCATTCTTCTCAATTGGACTTCCTGCGTTCTAAAGTGAATTCCGCCAAACAAGCCGACTCCAACATCCGCTGTGCCTGCCCACTGGATGAAGACCTCGCCTCCCACTACCCGACGCCTGATTCTGTTTCAGCGACCTTGATCGCCGCTGACGGTTCGCAAGCCATCGCGGACAGGCATAGTTCCGTCCAATTTTGCGTTGTCAATGTGGGGGCGATCACCATGAAACCCGACTCCGGCGAAACCCCATCTGTGGAAGTGGAAAGCGAACTGTTCTTCGGCGACGCCATTGAAGAGCAGGGATTGACCACCGAAGGCGGCATTGCCCTGCGAAGAGACCTTGCCGAACGCGCCATCATCGAAAGATTGGGCAAGGGACTGAAAGGTCACATCGTCTCATTTACAGATGGCACGCTCGAAATCTTCCGCGTCAGGGACGTCGAAAGCGCCAGCATGTACCGCAACACGGTAGAGAAATACATCTCTGTCCTCTCACGTTTGCAGGAACGGGGCATTATCTCGGCGGGGTATATTGACAAGCCCGCCTCCAATTTGGTCGTCAAACTGCTGGAGTTGACCCAGATCACGCTCCCCGAAGAATTGGAAAAACTTCGCAACACGCCGCCGCTCAAATACGTTACAGACCGCTGGCTGTTTGGCTATCAAAACAAGGATTTCCAATTGCTCCCCCCCGGTCATCGCTCGGCGGTCTTCAAACTGCAATCCAACTCGGAGAAGAATTACAAGGGCGCGCTTGAATTGCACTTCTTCTATTTGAATGTGGGTAGCGAAGGACATCCCTGGCCCGTCCGCGTGGAAATTCCGCGCTGGGTGGTGGATGATAAAAAACAACTGGATTTGCTCCATGCTGTGTTGGTAGAACAATGTAAGATTTTAGGCGGAAAGCCATATCCTTATATGCTAAATCGCGCCCATGAAATTGCAGTAGTCAAAAACGAAGAAAAACAACAGATTATGCAATTGTTACAGATGGAACTGAAACGACAAGGCGAGGAAGTTGAAGACCCATCCAATAAACAAGAAAATAAAGGCGCATTGTCTGTTGGAAGAAAGAGGTATTGAAAATGACAACATATGAAATTGGACACCTTTTACGAGCAGGGATAACAGGTTTTGTCGCAGGCTGTCAAGTTTCTCAATTTAGCGTTCCTTCTTTTGGCTCACTTGTAAGTGTTATGCCTGAAGGGAGCGAAAAATATAAAATTTATGGGTTGATATACGATATTCATATTGATGATGATGGATTGATTCGGCAATTAGTTACTACAGAAAATATTTCAAGAGAAGTAATAAAGGACAACCGCGAGCGGCGCATTGTGCCCGTGGAAATGTCCGTGCTGGCGGTGGGGTATGAGCAGGATGGCAAGGTTCATCATTTGCTGCCGCCGCGTCCGCCGCTGAGTTTGGATGTGATCTATCAGTGCGAAGATAAGGATATTATCCGCTTTACCGAAAAGTTCGGGTATTTCCGTCATATCTTAAATGGCAAGGATGTGCCTGTGGGTGAGGTTATCGCGGCGCATATTTTGCAGGCAGGAAGGGCTAGGGGCGTGGATGGCACGCGATGGATAGAGTCCGCGACGCAGGAAGTGATTACGCTGCTGCGGGATGATTACCCGACCCTGATGAGTGTGCTGGGCGCTTTGGCGGATATTTCATAGCGCGGCAAGCCGCAGCCAAAGTAAGTCGGATTGGCAATCCGACCTACGCGCGAAATCTTCGCGGTAGGCATAGTTTTTACAGAGCAATACTATAAATGGTTTCAACCACAACGGGTTACTAAGGAGAAATCCCTTCTGGAATGTTGCGCGAGGGGAGCGTGCCAGCGGAAAACAGGGACGCTTCGGAAGAACAGGAAAACATAAAGACCCTGCGCAGGACGATCAAAAAGCAGTAATATTAAGGCGGCAGTCGCTTTGCATGTGACTGTCACCTGACTTTATCGGTACAAGGAGCATTCCATGAAAAATCGCTTTGGCGGTATCCTTGCAGGACAGATCATTGGGTTGGTCATTGTCTGTTCCATTTCAGGCTTTATCGCGCTCACCACCTTTGGCGCGGTGGGCGGGATCTCGATTGCGACGGCTCCCGAACCGACCTTCAAATTGTTCGCACCCATCCTGTGCGCCGACGGCACGGAATTACAATATCGCTCGGAGCGCTATAGTTATCACGAACCCGGCGAATCGACGCCGTTTGTCGAATGTATCGATTCCAGTGGAAACGTCGTCAAGGACGTTACCGGCGCGGCAATTCTCGTCTCCATGATCGCGTCCTTCCTTGCCTGCTTCCTGCCGCTGTGCATTCCAGGCGGCGCAATTGCCCTTATCGTCCCGCCAATCCTGCTTCGCAGGAAGAACAAATCTCCAAATCTGATCGATTGAAAATGACCGCAACTCCCATCCCCTCTTTTTTTGACCCCGCCCGCGTCGGCGAAGTGTGGAAAGTGGACTACGCCGCCCGCGCCGAAGACGCCCGCCAATACGCGCTTCAACACGACCTCAAGCCTGCTTCTGTTTCGAAGGAGCGAATCTCCCTTTTGGTTGTGGATGCGCAAAACACGTTCTGCATTCCCGGCTTTGAACTCTTCGTCGGCGGGCGCAGCGGACGCGGAGCCGTAGAGGATAACACCCGCCTGTGTCAGTTCATCTACCGCAACCTCGGCAGGCTGACCCACATCACCGCCACGATGGACACGCACACTGCACACCAAATTTTCCATCCCATCTTTTTTGTGGATAATGACGGGAATCATCCCGTCCCGTTTACCGACATTCATGTCGCCGACCTGCGTGAAAACAAATGGATCTTCAACCCCGCCCTCGCGCCGCAGTTCGGCATCGCCCCCGAATACGGACAACAGATGATGATCCATTACGCCGAAACGCTGGCGGAGAGAGGCAAATACGCGCTGACCATCTGGCCCTATCACGCCATGCTGGGCGGAATCGGTCATGCGCTTGTCTCGGCGGTGGAGGAAGCCATTTTTTTCCATTCCATCGCGCGGACTGTCCCGCCCGATTTCGAGGTCAAAGGCGACAAGCCGTTCACCGAAAATTACTCGGTCATCGGTCCCGAAGTGCTGACCGGTCCCATGGGCGAGACGCTCGGCGAACGTAATCCCAAGTTCATCCAGCATCTGCGTGAGACGGATCGGTTGTACATTGCCGGGCAGGCGAAAAGTCACTGCGTAGCGTGGACGATCTCCGACCTGCTCGACGACATCCGCGCCGCAGAGCCGGAACTTGCAAAGAAAGTTTACCTGCTCGAAGACTGTTCGTCGGCGGTGGTGGTGCCGGGGGTGGTGGACCATACCGAGGCGGCGAATGAGGCGTACCGTCGTTTTGCAGAGGCGGGGATGAAGATCGTCAAATCCACGGATGAAGTCTGATCGTCATGTACATAAGTACACAGGTAAACAGGTAAACAGGTTCCTCCATGTCCATCTTCGACAACAAACGCCTGACCAACGAAGCCTTCAAACTCGACATCGAACGCATGCGGCGCGGCTGGTATTCGGATAAATATTTCGAGAATATCAACCGCATGTTGGTCGCGCTTGCAAAGGAGGGGTACGCCTATTCAGGGGAGCATTACCGTCTGCCTGCGGACGTCCCGCCTGAAAATATCGCGGTGGGCGACATTGAAGTGGAAATGCAGTGGTTTACGCGCCGCCTCGGCAAGACCACCGTCGTCGGCGTGGATAAGGCGCTGGCGATGCTGCGTCATTGCACGGGATATTTCGACGGCGACAAGTTCGTGGATACGTCGGATAAATTGGAAGTATGGGCGGTCCACGACGGGACGATTGTCAAATACGGAGGGGATCCGTTAAAGATCCAGCCTGTCATCAAGGCGCGCGGGCGGTACCGCGATTTCGCCCTGCTCGAAACGCCCACGCTCGGCATCCTCACCCGCTCCAGCCGCGTGGCGACGAACGTGTATGAAACGTTGGTGGCTTCGCGCGGCAAGCCTGTGCTGTTCTTTCCCGCGCGGTTCGACGTGCATGAAGTGCAGGCGGCGGATGGATATGCCTACAATATCGCGCTGCAAAGATTCAACAAGGACCACGCGCGGGAATTGGGCGCCTTTGTCTCCACCGATGCGCAGGGAGATTGGTGGGGTGGCGCGGGCGGCGGGACGGTGGCGCACGCCGCGATTGCATCCTTCCTCGGCGATACAGCGGAGGCAATGATGGCGTTCTCGCGTATTTTGCCCTCTCGAATTCCACGCATTGCGCTGGTGGATTTCAACAACGACTCCATCGAGGATACCCTGCGCGTGCTGGATGCGATGTTTTCCAAATACCGCGAGTTGACCGACGCCGGTCAAAAGGATGAAGCGGAGAAGTACAAATTGTACGGCGTCCGCCTCGATACAAGCGGAAGCCTGCGCGACGTGTCCGTGCCGCCGCTGGGCGACCCGGCGCTGGATCTGGGAGTCAACCCGCGGCTGGTGTTCAACGTCCGCTCGGCGTTGGATTCAGCCTGGGAACGTTGGAGCCTGCCGGGGTCATGGAAAGAGGCGGCGCGTGAATATTGCCGCAGGGTGAAGATCGTCGTCTCGGGCGGGTTCAATCCGGAGAAAATCCGCAGGTTCGAGAAGTTGAGCGTCCCTGTGGATGTTTACGGGGTGGGTTCGCATCTGTTCAATAACAATGGGACAACCGTCACCGATTTCACGGCGGACGTGGTGCGCGTGAAGGTTCACGGCAAATGGATTGACATGGCGAAGGTGGGGAGAAAAGTAGGGGAGAATGCGAATTTGGAACGGGTGTGGTAGTTTATGTCATTGCGAGGGCGCTCTTGCTCTTTGTCCGAAGCAATCCCCAAGCCATGTCAAGGATTGCTTACCACTTCGTGGCACACGTCGTCGGGCTAACGCCCTCTTCGCAATGACATGAAGATTATCCAAACCTTCCCATCACGTAATCTTCGGTTTTCTTTTCCTTTGGCGTGGTGAACATTTTTGCGCCATCGTCGTATTCGATCAGTTCCCCCTGCAAAAAGAAGGCGGCGTAATCGGCGGTGCGGGCGGCTTGCTGCACCGAATGGGGGACGAGGACGATGGTGTAATTCTTTTTCAATTCCTGCAAGGCGGCTTCGACCTTGCCGGTTGAAATCGGGTCGAGACCCGATGTCGGTTCGTCGAGCAGGACGATCTCGGGTTGCAGCGCCAGCACGCGGGCAAGGCAGACGCGCTGCTGCTGTCCGCCGGAGAGGGCAATGGCGGGGTCGTCCAATCTGTCCTTCACCTCATCCCAGATCGCGGCAAGTTTCAAACTGCGTTCCACTGCCTCATCCAAAACGGCGCGTCGCTTTTCGCCCGCAAGTTCCAACCCATAGGTGATGTTCTCGCGGATGCTGAGCGGCAAGGGGACAGGGCGCGCGAAGACCATGCCAACCTTGCGGCGCAGGGCAATGACATCCGTTTTGGGGTCGAGGATGTTTTCGCCATCTATCAGGATTTGACCCGAACTGGTTTTGATGTCGGTCAGGTCGTTCAGGCGGTTGAGACAGCGCAGCAGGGTGGACTTTCCGCCTCCCGCCGGACCGAATAGCACGGTCACGGCATTCTGACGGATTCCCATGCTGATGCCGCGCAGGGATTCCGCGCCGTCGGCGTATTGGAGGGAGAGGTTTTCGATAAGGATTTTGTTCATTTGCGCTGCCAGCGCATAACCGGCGTTAGAGAACGCCTGTTACGCGCGCCTATTACAGCTACCATTGACGTTTTGCTCGCGCTCGTGAGCGAATCACCGTCGCAATGACGTTCATTGTCAGCACGAAGGCAAGCAGGACCAGCGCCGTGCCGTATTGGATTTGGATCGGCATTTCAGGCACTTGCGTGGAGATGACGAAGAGATGATACGGCAGCGCCATCGTCGCGTCAAAGGGTGAGCCGGGCAGGCGCGGGAGGAAGAACGCCGCGCCCGTGAAAAGGATGGGAGCGGTTTCGCCCGCGGCGCGTTCCAAACCGAGGATGACACCGGTCAATATTCCGGGCAGCGCCTCCTTCAAGACAATGCGGCGGATGGTCTGCCAGCGGGTTGCGCCCAGCGAGATGCTCACCGTGCGGAAGGATTGCGGCACGGAGCGCAGGGATTCTTCCGCAGTGCTGATGATGACGGGCAGGGTCATGATCGAGAGAGTCAGCGAGGCGGCGAGGATGGATGTGCCGAATTGCAGGAACAGGACGAAAAGCCCCAGCCCGAACAAGCCATACACCACCGAAGGGATGCCCGCCAAATTGATGATCGCCAGGCGGATGAGGCGGGTCCATTGATTGTCTGTTGCGTATTCCGAGAGATATATGGCGGCGGCGATTCCCAGCGGAACGGAAAAGACCGCCGTGCCGATGGTCAGGTAGAGCGTGCCGACGATGGCGGGCAGGATTCCGCCCGAACGCATCCCGTCGTAGGGGAAGCCCGTCAGGAATTCCAGCGAAATCGCGGAGCCGCCCTGATAAATGATGAAAACGATCACGCCGACAATGGGGAGGACGGTCATCACCGCGACGAGGGTAATGAGACTATATCCGATGCGCTGGACGGTATGACGGTTGCGGGCGAGAAGTTTGAACATGGTTAAAGGTTGAAAAGATATAAAACTTCCTGCATGGGAACGAATTCACGACCAACCAGGCGGGCAGATTGGATGCCAAGTTCGCCAGACATGTTCTTTAATTTCTGCAGATCCTCTTTTTCAGGATGAATCTTGACTTCGTAGGCATATTTTTCATCCAAGATGAAATCAATCTCTGCGCGGTTTTTGCGCTGGTAGTATTTGATGATGCCATTTTGCTGCAAGTTCCAGAATACGGCGTTTTCGAACAAGGAGCCTTCATCAACTTGCGAGAACTGTCGGACAAGACCCGGGTCGCAGACGTAAAGCTTTCCCGCTTTTCTTATTTCCACGTCCCTGTTGGTGGTGTAGGGCTTGATGACCTTGATGAAGTAGGTGCCCTCCAAAAACGCCAGATAATCCATCAGGGTCTGCCGTGCAATTCCCAGCGCGCCAGCGAGTTTTTGCACGTCGAGCTGTGAGCCGGTGCGTTCCATCAACAGAAAAAGCAGGTCTCTGATCTTGTGGCTTTTGCGAAAATCGCTGAACTGTAATACTTCCAATTGATAATAGGAGGTGAATATATCGTCGAGCGCGGCTTTTTTTTCCGTATCCGAGGTTTTCAGCACGACCCCGGGAAAACCGCCATATTTCAGATATTCATCCATGTAAGTTTTATACGTTGTATAAATTGCAAGCGATGTTTGCGTCAATCCTTCAGGCAGGGGCGGCGCGTTTTTAAGCCGCAGGAATTCGGAAAAATTCAACGGGTAAAGTTCAAAGATGTATTTTCTCCCCGCCAGCGATTCGGAAAATTGGTTTTTCAAGTAAAAACTGGAAGAGCCGCTCAGGATGAATTTGATGCGATAGGTGTCCATCAGGTACTTGACGATGGACGGCAACTGCTTGATCCATTGAATCTCATCCAAAAATACGTATGCGCGCTCTTCGTTCTTCAAACCCAATAGTTCCAGATTTTTCTTGACAGCGTCGTAATCCAACTCCTGAAAATAGATCTGATTGCGCGGGTTTTCCAGATCAAGATATATTTTGTTGTTGGATTCGATTTTGTCGAAAATATGCTTCAGGAGGGTGGTTTTACCAACACGCCTCATTCCCGTAATCACAATTGACTCGGGAGAAGGCAAAAGGGGCATGATGGATTTGTACAGGTCTCTCTCAATAAACATAAGTATACTTTACACAAAGTTGTACTATTTGTCAAGTATGGTTTACAAAAAGTTACGAAAGGATCCTCTCCGCTCTTTTCCTGGCGCGGAAGACGACTGACGAGGCGATGACGTTCACGATCAGCGAGATGAGAAACAGCACAATGCCGATGAAGAACAGCACGTGATAGTGTGTGCTTCCGTTGGCGACTTCGCCCATTTCAGCCGCGATGGTGGCGGTCATGGTGCGGACGGGGGAGAAGAGACTGCCGAGTTTCGTGGCAAGCACGGGCGCGTTGCCTGTCACCATCATCACGGTCATGGTTTCGCCGATGGCGCGTCCCACGCCGAGCATGATGGCGGTCAGCACGCCCGATTTTGCGGCAGGGAGCGTCACCCGCCAGATGGTCTGCCATTTGGTGGCGCCCAATGCCCAGGCGCCCTCGCGGTAGGCGCGTGGGACGGCGTCCAGCGCATCCTCCGCCACGGAGACGACGGTCGGCACCGCGATCCCGCCCAAAAGCAGCGACCCGGTAAAGGCGGTCAGACCAGTTGGCAGGTCCAGCAGGACGCGCAGGTAGGGCGAGACGACCAGAATGCCGAGAAATCCCAGCACCACCGAAGGCAGTCCGCCGAGCAATTCCACCAGCGGCTTGAGGATTTCACGCATCCAGCGCGGGGCGATCTCGGAGATATACACGGCAGTTCCAATCCCAAACGGGACGGCGATGAGCGCCGCGCCGAGCGTGACGATCAGCGAGCCGGTGACGAGCGGCAAAACGCCAAAATAATCTTCGATGGGATACCAGCGGATGCTGAGCAGCGACGAGACTTCGACTTCTCCGAGCGTTGGGAGTCCCTCGCGCAGCAGGAAGATGAAAATGAGCAATACAAAGACAATGGCGGAATATCCGCTTGCCTTGATCGCCCTGGTGATGATGAACTCACGCCAGTTCAGTGATTTTTCCATTTGTCTCCACATGTCGTTGCGAGGGCGGCAGCCACGAAGCAACCCCATCGTTACTGGAGATTGCTTCGTCGCTTCGCTCCTCGCAATGACATCATTTCACAGGCACGAAACCCAACTCTGCCACGATCTCCTGCGCTTCGGCGGAAAGGATCCAATCGAGATATTCCTTCACGATCCCGGTCGGCTCGCCGTTGGTGTACATATAAAGATCGCGGGCGATGGGATAACTTTTATCGTTGACGGTTTCAATGGACGGCAGGACATATTCGCCGCCCGCCTCCTTTGCAATCGCAATCGTTTTTACGTCGTGCGGCACGTAGCCCAAGCCATCATACCCGATGGCGTTTGGGTTGTGGCGCACCTCTGAGATGATACCCTCAGAAGAAGGCAGTAACAGTGTATCCATCGAGAACAGAGTTTTATCGTCGCTCTTCCCCAAACGCAACACCGTTTCCAGAAAATAGACATGCGTGCCGGAGTTGGTCTCGCGCGAGAGTTTTACGATGGGTTTGTCCTCGCCGCCGACCCCGCTCCAGTTGGTGATCTTCCCGCTGTAAATGTCCGCGATCTGGTGCAGGGTTAGTTCGCTCACGGGATTTTCCGAATTCACGATTACCGCAATCGCATCGCGCGCGATGATATGCTCAAGCGGCTCGATTCCCTGCGAGCGCGCTGTTTCGACCTCCTCAGCCTTGATCTGCCGCGAAGCGTTCGCCAGGTCCACCGTGCCGTTGAGCAGCGCGGCGATCCCCGTGCCGGAGCCGCCGCCTGTCACCGAAATCCGCACGTCGGCGTGCTGCGCCTGATACCGTTCCGCCCAAGCCAGCGCGAGGTTGACGATGGTATCCGAGCCTTTGTTTTCGATATATGCTGTGGATGTGGGGGAATCGGAAGCGTTGTTGGTGAATGAAGAGCCGCAGGAAATGATGAGGAAAGAGGCAAGAAGAAGGAAAGTCAATACACGTTTCATCAAGTCGGGATTATACCGCCTCTGACTCGCCCAAGCCTGACTCTGTTACAGAGGTTTTTCTTTCCTCTTTCATCTTTCTTTTGATACAATCGCACTCATGGAAACGTCCCAGCCCGCTTTCTCCGTCCGGCAATTGGACTTTTACTACGGCGCGTCGAAGGCGCTTTCCAACATTACGCTCGATATTGAGCAAAAAAAAGTGACGGCGCTGATCGGTCCTTCCGGCTGCGGCAAGTCCACGTTTTTGCGCTGCCTGAACCGCATGAACGATACGATCTCCGGCACGCGCGTGGAAGGGAAGATCCTGCTTCAAGGCGAGGACATCTACGACGAAAACATGGACGTGGTCATCCTGCGCCAGCGCGTCGGCATGGTCTTCCAGAAACCGAACCCCTTTCCGCAATCCATCTATGACAATGTGGCGTTCGGTCCGCGCGTGATGGGCATGGATGTGAACATGGACGAGGTGGTGGAGAAAAGCCTGGTCGCCGCCGCGCTCTGGGACGAGGTAAAGGACGACCTTAAGTCCGATGCGCTGGGCTTGTCGCTTGGGCAGCAGCAGCGGTTGTGCATCGCCCGCGTCATCGCCGTGCAGCCCGAAGTCATCCTGATGGACGAATCCACTTCCGCGCTCGATCCCATCGCCACCCTGCGCGTGGAGGAATTGATCGCGGAATTGAAAAAGGATTACACCATCGTCATCGTCACCCACAACATGCAACAAGCCGCGCGTGTTTCGGATTACACGGGGTTGTTCTGGCTCGGTGAGTTGGTGGAATTTTCACCTACCAATCAAATTTTTACAACGCCAAAGGAAGAATTGACCGAAGCGTATATTACGGGAAGAATGGGGTAGTAGTTTAATAGTTGGATGGTTGGGTGGTTGGGTAGTAGACTCGAAAAAGCAAAAGTGCGGGTGAGATTCAGTCTCACCCGCACTTTTTAATTAGTCGGAGCGCGGACTTCAGTCCGCAATTCTAAAGCAGACTTTGCTACCGTACATCTATGCCAAATCATGTCGTTGCGAGCCGCCGCACTTGGTTTTGGCGGCGCGGCAACCTCCTTTTGCCAGAAATGCGCTAGAAAATGGAGGTTGTGGCACACAGCGCCAAGCAAAACCCCTCCCCGCACAGCGTCCTCTTTGAGGAACGACATTTGTACGGTAGAGAAAAGCAGACTAAAATCTGCACTCCGATTTTTTGGACAGATTCTTATCTGGACTTTATCCAAAAGATCTATGTAAAAAGGTACGAGTAGAGCGAGAAAAGTGGTAATAGGAGCGAAGATGCGGCACTTTTCGGATTTTGGTATAAA
>JAGUZU010000065.1 GCA_020060625.1 Anaerolineales bacterium
ATCACGGAATCCACAGAGAAAAACCTTTAAAAAATCTCCGTGCTCTCTGTGCGCTCTGTGGTAAATAGAGTATTACCCCACTTAATCCTGAAGAGCCAATAAACGGTAATAGACGCTAGACCGCCAACCATGCATGGACCGCCGACAAATGTCGGCGGTTTTTTTATTCGTCACAAAAAAATTACAGTAGTAAAATATATGTGTTACATTAATCCCTTTTTCATGTGACAAAATTCACATCACATTCTCAAACGCAATACTTACAATAATAGTAATCGTTTACCAAATCGGTAAAGGTTTCTCTTCCAAATTGGATAAAGTTTGACAATTATTTTCCGGAGGATAATTCATGGATCCAATCACTCTCTCACGGTGGCAGTTCGGTCTCACGACCGTGTACCACTTTCTCTTTGTTCCCCTCACCCTTGGGCTTTCCTGGTTCGTAGCCTATTTCCAGACCCGCTACTACCAGACCAAGGACGAGAACTTCCGCAAGATGGCAAAATTCTGGGGGAAGCTCTTCCTCATCAACTTTGCCATTGGCGTGGTGACCGGTATCGTGCAGGAATTCCAGTTCGGCATGAACTGGTCGGAATATTCCCGCTTCGTCGGCGACATCTTTGGCGCTCCGCTCGCAGTGGAAGCGTTGATGGCGTTCTTCCTCGAATCGACCTTCCTCGGTGTATGGATTTTCGGAGAAGGCAGGGTTTCGGAAAAAGTCCACCTCGCTTCGATCTGGCTTGTCGCCATCGGCTCGAACCTCTCCGCGCTGTGGATTCTGCTCGCCAACGGCTGGATGCAGCACCCGGTCGGTTTTGTCATCAACGAAGCAGCGGGTCGCGCTGAATTGGTCGATTTCTTTGCGCTGGTCACCAACCCCAAAGGCTGGTTATTCTTCTGGCACACCATCGCCGCCGGTCTGGCAACCGCCAGTTTCCTCATCCTCGGCGTCAGCGCGTATCATCTCATCCGCAAACAGCACGTGGAGATTTTCAAGCGCTCCTTCCAGGCTGCGACCATTGTCGGTTTGATCTCCAGCACGCTGGTCTTCTTCGGCGGTCACACAAACGGACAGTACATGTTCGAAACCCAGCCGATGAAATTCTCCGCCATCGAAGCGCACTGGGAAACCTCCCAGCCTGCAGAATTCTCCATCCTCACCATCGGTGACCTGAGCGGCAAGCGCGAAGTCTGGTCTTGGCGTATGCCGAAGGTTCTAAGCTTCCTGGCTTGTAACAACTTCGATTGCGAAGTCCGAGGCGTGTACGACATCCAGGCAGAGTACGAAGCGACGTACGGCGCTGGCGATTACATCCCGTTGATGGTTGTCACCTATTGGACGTTCCGCTTCATGATGGCAATGGGGCTCTTGATGATGCTGATCGCCTTCCTGTTCCTGCTTGCCCTGCGCGGCAAATACGAAAACGCCAAATGGATGAAGTGGGTTCCGTGGGTCATCGTCCTGCCATACATCGCCAACGCCAGCGGATGGATTCTGACCGAAATGGGACGCCAGCCGTGGATCGTGCAAGGCTTGCTGACCGTGCAAGATGCGGTCTCACCGAATCTCACCACCGTTGACCTGCTCATTTCGTTGATCGGTTACGTTGTTGTCTACGGAACGCTCGCGGGCGCAATGGTCTACTTGATGAAAAAATACGCCATCGCCGGACCCGATGCCGCCATGCACGAATCCGTTGATGTTGCCCCCGCCCGTGTCGGCGCGGATGATTAATATGTCACCGCGAACGCTGTTCGTTGGCGCGTGGCGGTCTCCTGATAATGGGAGATTGCTTCGTCGCACAGAACGCTCCTCGCAACGACATTGGAGATTATTATGTCTTACGAATTTCTTCAAATCCTTTGGTTCATTCTGATCGCCGTCCTGTGGATCGGGTTCTTCTTCCTCGAAGGCTTCGACTTCGGCGTGGGTATGTTGCTGCCCTTCCTCGGCAAGAAAGACGAAGAACGCCGCGCCATCATCAACTCCATCGGCTCCGTGTGGGACGGCAACGAAGTCTGGCTGCTCACCGCTGGCGGCGCGACCTTTGCCGCATTCCCGCACTGGTATGCCACCATGTTCAGCGGCTTCTATCTTGCGCTGTTCCTGCTGCTGATCGGTCTCATCATCCGCGGCATCGCCTTTGAATACCGCTCGAAGGACTCCAACCCAAAATGGCGTCACACCTTCGACTGGATGATCGCCATCGGCTCCTTCCTCGCCGCCCTATTGCTCGGCGCAGCATTTGCCAACCTCGCACGCGGCGTGCCGATCAATGAGAACATGATGTTCACCGGCAACCTGTTCACCTTGCTCAATCCCTACGGCTTGCTCGGCGGCGTGACCACCGTGACCATCTTCCTGCTCCACGGCGCGAACTTCCTCGGTCTCAAACTCGAAGGCGAACTGCGCGAGCGCGTCAACGTCTTCGCCAAGAAACTGTGGATCGCCGCCACCGTGCTTTACATCATCCTCGGCGTCTTCACCTATATCGCGGGCTTCTGGCAGCATGGCATTGTGAACCCCGGCTTCGTGCCGTTTGCCGCAGTCGCTGTTCTGCTCGCCACAGGCTACTTCCTTAACAACAAGATGGAAGGCTGGGCGTTCATCATGACCTCGCTCAACATCGTGCTGACTCAGGTCACCTTCTTCACCATGACCTTCCCCAACGTGATGATCTCCAGCACCAACCCCGCCTTCTCCCTGACCATCTACAACGCCTCCTCCTCGCAATACACCCTGACGGTCATGTCCATCGTTGCGCTCATCTTCATCCCCATCGTGCTTGTCTACCAAGGCTGGACGTACTACATGTTCCGCAAACGCATCAGCAGCGACAAGAAAAACCTCGTGTACTAAATCGGTTGCAAGTTGAAGGTTGGAAGGTTGAAGGTTATACTCGCTTCAGCCTTCCAACTTTTTAACCTGTAACTTTCAACCTGCAACCCGACCATGCACCGCCGACTTTTATCCCTCACCCGCGACACCCGCCTCTCATTGACCTTAACGGTTCTTGCCGGACTTTTAGCCGGATTCCTGACCATTTGGCAATCCTGGCTCCTCAGCAGCGTGATCGACGGAGTCTTCCTACAAAAAGAGACTCTCGCGCAAGTCACCTCCCCCCTCATCTTCATCCTCATCGCCATCAGCGGGCGGACGTTCCTCTCATGGATCAACGAAGTCGCCGCAAACGCGGTTGCCGTAAAAATCAAAACGGATTTACGCGAACGGCTCTTCGCTCACATCCTCAAGCTCGGTCCCGCCTACGCCCGCGGACAACGCACCGGCGAGCTGACCACCGCCGCCGTCGAAGGCATCGAAGCGTTGGATGCGTATTTCAGCCAATACCTGCCGCAACTGGTCGTCACGGCGCTTGTTCCCCTCTCCATTTTATTTTTCGTCTTCCCCATTGACCTGCTCACTGGCTTCGTCTTCCTCATCACCGCTCCACTGATTCCCTTCTTTATGATCATCATCGGCAAGGGCGCGGAAGTGGTCACCAAACGCCAATACGAAACCCTGCGCCTGCTCAGCGCCCACTTCCTAGACAGCCTGCAAGGATTGGTCACGCTCAAACTTTTTGGTCAATCAAAGGGGCAGGCGAAGAACATCGCCAAAGTCTCCGAGCAATACCGCGACCGAACGTTGAGCGTCTTACGCATCACTTTCCTTTCTGCGCTTGCGCTGGAAATGCTCGCCACAATCAGCACCGCCATCGTCGCCGTCGAGATCGGCTTCCGCCTGCTCTACCGCAACATGGAATTCCAACCCGCGCTCTTCCTGCTCGTCCTCGCCCCCGAATTCTACATGCCCCTCCGCGCCCTCGGCGCGAGATTCCACGCAGGCATGAACGGCACGACGGCGGCGAAGCGGATTTATGAAATACTCGATACGCCAGTTCCTGAGTTACAGGTTACAAGTTACAAGTTGGAAGGTTCAAAACCTTCAACCTTCAACCTTCAACTTGAAAACATCTCTTTCACCTACCCCAACGAAACCACCCCCGCCCTGCAAAACATCAACCTGCAAATCAAACAGGGACAACACATTGCACTGGTAGGCAAAACGGGCGCAGGCAAATCCACCCTCGTCCAACTCCTCCTCGGCTTCATCCAACCCACCGAAGGCAACCTTCGACCTTCGACTTTTGACCTTCAACCCAATATCGCCTGGGTACCCCAACACCCGCACCTCTTCCACACCACCATCGCTGAAAACATCCGCCTCGGCAAGCAGGACGCGACCCACGCAGAAGTTGTCCGCGCCGCCAAAGCCGCGCGCCTGAATGAGTTCATCGAATCGCTGCCAGAAAAATACGAGACCCTCGTCGGCGAAAGCGGAGCGCGCCTCTCCAGCGGACAAGCCCAACGCCTCGCCCTCGCCCGCGCCTTCCTCAAAGACGCGCCGATTCTGATTCTCGACGAACCCACCTCCGCGCTCGACCCTGAAACCGAATCCCTGCTCGAAGACTCAACCCGCGAACTCATGCAGGGACGCACCACCATCACCATCGCCCACCGCCTCAACACCATCTTCCAAGCCGATCAGATCATCGTCCTCGACGAAGGCAAGATCATCGAACAAGGCACGCACAAAGAACTCATCGCGCAAAACGGCATGTATGCGAGCATGGTTAGAACTTACGATCTACAAGTTACAGGTTACAAGGTACGGGTTGAAAAGTCGTCAACCTCAGAATCTTTCCAACAACCTGCAACCTTCAACCTGCAACCTGCAACCTGCAACCTGCAACCTTCAACCACTGACTACTCACCAATTACCAATCACCTCCCCCCCATCCTTCCCCGCTTGCTAACCTTCCTGCGCGGAAACTGGCATCGCGTCGCCCTCTCCGTCCTGCTCAGTTCCATCACCATCCTTGCCAGCGTAGCGCTCATGGGCACCTCCGCGTGGCTCATCTCCACCGCCGCCGTCGCAACCTCGATTGCTGAACTTGGCGTCTCCACCGTCGGGACGCGTTTCTTCGGCATCACCCGCGCCGTCTTCCGCTACCTCGAACGCCTCGTCTCGCACGATGTCACTTTTCGATTGCTCGCCAAACTCCGCGTGTGGTTCTACGAAAAACTCGAACCCCTCGCCCCCGCCCGCCTGATGAACTTCCGCGCTGGTGACTTGCTCGCCCGCATCATCGGCGACGTGGAAACGCTGGAAAATTTCTACGTCCGCGTCATTTCGCCGCCATTGACCGCCATCGTCGTTGGGACGTTCACCGCCATCTTTCTCGCTTCTTTCTACCCGCTGCTTGCTCCCGTCTTCCTGACCTTTTATCTCAGCCTCGGCTTGATCCTCCCCATCCTCGCGCAGACGACCAGCCGCAAATCCGCTGAACAAACCATTACCCTGCGTGCAGATTTGCAAACCCACCTCGTGGATGGCATTCAAGGCATGGCAGACCTGATCGCCTACGGTCGCGCCGATGAGCGCCTCCAGCAAATTGCCAGTAACGCCAACGATTACGGAAATGCCCAACGCCGGATGGCACGTGTGACGGGTATCCACGCCGCGCTGGGGACGTTGCTTACCCAACTTGGCATGTGGTCAGTGCTCTTCTTCACCATTCCGCAAGTCATCAATGGCAATCTCGCGGGTCCCATGCTTGCCTCGTTGACCTTGCTAACGCTCGCTTCGTTCGAAGCCGTCATTCCGCTCCCTCTCGCCGCCCAAATGTGGAATTCTTCGCGTGAAGCGGCGAAGCGACTGTTTGAAGTAGTGGATACAGAGCCAGAGGTAAAAGACGATATTCGATATTCGAACATCGATGATCGAATATCGAATATCGAATTCTCGAACCTCTCCTTCACCTACCCATCCCAATCCACACCCGCCCTGCAACGTATAACCTTCAACCTTAAACCTTCAACCTCCCTTGCCATCGTTGGACCAAGCGGCGCAGGCAAGAGCACAATTGCAAACCTGCTGCTGAGATTCTGGGAGTACGAAGTCGGAGAAATCCGTTTGGGCGGAGAATCGCTCAAAGCGCTGAATCAGGATGAAGTCCGCGAAAGATGCGGGTATGTCTCGCAGAACACGTATTTCTTCAACACATCCATCTATGAGAATTTGCGATTCGCCCGCAAAAAAGTCACGCGTGAGGAAGTGGAAGCGGCGTGCAAATCCGCGCAGATTCACGACTTCATCATGAGCCTGCCCAATGGCTACGATACGATGATCGGCGAGCAGGGATTGCGCCTTTCGGGCGGAGAACGCCAGCGTTTGGCGATTGCGCGCGCGCTCATCAAAGATGCGCCGATTTTGATCCTCGATGAACCCACCGCCAACCTCGACCCGCTGACTGAAAAGCAGGTGTTGGATACTTTATTCGATGTAATGAAACGTAAGACTTCACTACTCATCACGCATCGGTTAATAGGACTCGAAAACGTGGGAGAAATCCTTGTGATGAACCACGGACAGATCATCGAACGCGGCGCTCATGCGGAACTTGCGGGCAGGGATGGTTTCTACCGCCGCCTGCTGGATTTGCAAAACCGCATATTGGACGAGAAAATTTAACATTCATCCACTTGCATCCATCTAATGGAAGTGCTATAATCTCGAAACTTCCCCTGATGTTTGATAACTGAACCCCCCGCATCCACGCCGTACAGGGTGTCCGCTTGCGTGCGGAAATCGTAAAGATAACCTTGACTGAAACCCCAAATTCACCAACAACTTCCTGAGGAAATTCACCAGCCCATACAGTGGGGACTGGTTTTTTCGCGTTTCCATTTCATCCAACCCAAAAGAGAACACGACATGAAAATACTTGAACTAGAAAACGAACCGCTATCAAAACTGCGCGCAATGGCGAAAAGCCTGAACATTCCCAATTACAACCGTCTAAAGAAGGAATCCCTTGCGATGCTCATCCGCGAGGCGGAGGCGCAAAAGGAGGGCATCGAACTGCGCGGCGGCATCCTCGAGATCATGAGCGAAGGAATCGGTTTTTTGCGAGCCACCAACTATCGCATCAGCGACCAGGATGTATACGTTTCGCAGGCGCAATTACGGCGGTACGACCTGCGCGCAGGCGACCTCGTGATCGGGCAGGTGCGCCCGCCGCGCGAAAGCGAACGACACTTCGGCTTGCTGAAGGTGGAATCCATCAACGGGCTGGAACCGGAGCAAGTCACCCGCAGGGTCGTTTTCGAAAACCTGACCCCGATTTTCCCCGACAAACGCTTCGACCTCGAAACCGACCAGGCTACACTGGCTCCCCGCCTCATCAACCTGATCGCGCCTGTCGGCAGGGGTCAGCGCGGATTGATCGTTTCCCCTCCCAAGGCGGGTAAGACCACCATTCTCAAGCAAATTGCAAATTCCATTTCAACCAAATATCCCGACGTGCATTTGATTATTGCGCTCATCGGCGAACGCCCCGAGGAAGTGACCGATATGGATCGCTCCGTGGATGCGGAAGTGGTCGCCTCCACTTTCGACGAACCCGTCACTGCCCACGTCCGCACGGCGGAACTGGCGTTGGAGCGGGCTAAGCGCCTGGTGGAGATCGGACGCCACGTGGTAATCTTAATGGACTCGATCACCCGCCTCGCCCGCGCCTATAACCTGGTCGTCAACCCATCGGGGCGGACTCTCTCCGGCGGTATGGACCCGTCCGCGTTGTACCCGCCCAAGCGTTTCTTCGGCGCGGCTCGCAACGTGGAGGATGGCGGCTCGCTGACCATCATTGCCACCTGTCTCGTGGACACCGGCTCCCGTCTCGATGACGTGGTGTACGAGGAATTCAAAGGCACCGGCAATATGGAATTGCATCTCTCGCGCAAATTGCAGGAACGCCGCATTTACCCGGCAGTGGACATCGAACGCTCGTCCACCCGCCGCGAAGACCTGTTGCTCGGTCCCGACCTGCTGCAGCGCGCCTGGCTGATGCGCCGCATGTTCATCCAAATGATCTCTCCCCCGCCGCAGGGCGCAGGCATGGATCATTCCGTTGCCACCGAAGCCATCGTTACGCGCATGGAAAAGTCAAAAAACAACATGGAGTTCCTCGAAAACCTGACCAAGGATGCCTAGCATCCGGTTTGTAAACGAATGAAAACTCTTCTGGAAAAAATTCGCTCCCTCTTTTCGGCATTCCCTCGAATGTTCAAGCGAAAACCGAAGGCGGAATCGGCGGAGAATGAACCGCCGGCTTCCCCGCCCCAAAAACGCGGTGTGGATCGCTTTACCGTAACCAGCTGGGCATTGACCCTTGTGGTCGTTTTCGGTTTGCTGGGAGGCGCTCTCTATTACAAAAGCACGCTTCCGCCTGTCATTGTGACCGTCCCTGCGCGGGAGGAGACGCCGGTATCGGACGGGAATCCGGTTTCGGTGGATGTACCAGTTGTCGGCGGGGATGGAGGCGGGTTTTCATCCATCCTTCGCAAACTGCAATTGAAGACGATTATCCCGGAACGCCCGCGCTACGAATCGGCTCTCTATCGCGTTTCGCGCGGCGATGCCATGTACGCAATTGCGGAAAAATACAAGATCAAGTCCGAAACCATTTTATACGTCAACGACCATTTGGAGGATAACCCGCACAGCCTGCGCCCGGGCATGGAGTTGGTCATCCCGCCGGTGGACGGTTTGTATTATGAATGGAAGGAAGGCGATACGTTCGAAACGGTTGCCGATAAGTTCTATGCGGAAACCGAGGATATTATCAATTTCCCCGGCAACAAAATTGACCTGACGAATCCTTCGGTGGAGCCTGGCACGGTGGTGATGATTCCCGGCGGTTCGCGCGATCTGCGCAACTGGGCGGCAGACCTGCCCACAACGGTGCGAGGCGCGAACACCGGCACGGGCGGCGGAAATGCGGTAAATGCCTGCGGAGGCGGTCCTGTTGCCAGCGGACTTGGCTGGCCCGCAGACGATCACAGCCTTTCGGGCAATGCCTATGGACCCGGACACCTCGGCATTGACATCAGCGCGCCCGAAGGCTCGAACGTGTACGCCGCCGGAACCGGCATTGTGACCATGGCGCAGGGCGGCTGGAACTACGGCTATGGAAATGTGGTTCAAATCGATCACGGCAACAACTACGTCACCGTGTATGCCCACTTGAGCCAGATTCTTGTCACCACCTGCCAGACGGTTGGTCAGGGCGCTGTCATTGGGCTTTCGGGCAATACGGGAAATTCCTTCGGCGCGCACCTGCATTTCGAGATTCGCGTCGGCGGCTCGAACATCAACCCGTACGATATTGTTCAGTGATCATTCCTGTCATTGCGAGGAGGGCGCTTTTCCCGACGAAGCAATCTTTTGATTACACCTGAGATTGCTTCGCCGCGAAGAACAAGAGCGCAGCTCGCAATGACAGAGAAATTTCCATGAACGAAACCTCCCTTAAAAAATCCCTTTCCAAATTAAACCTCGGCGGTCTGCGTTATTTCGATTCCATCGGCTCGACCAACGACGAAGCCCTGGCATGGGCGGCGGGCGGCGCAAATGATTTCTCGCTTGTGGTCGCGGATGAGCAGACTCAGGGACGCGGCAGGCTCGACAGGAAATGGTTTACGCCAGCCGGAAGCGCGCTTGCCTTCAGTTTGATCCTGCGTCCCTCCGCGCCCGAACTCCCGCATCTCTCCCGGACCGTTGGGCTGGCGGCGCTTTCAGCAGCAGATTCCTGCCTCAAGCTTGGTCTCGCTCCGCGCATCAAATGGCCCAATGACATTTTAGTCAACGGGAAAAAAACAGCCGGGATTCTGGTCGAAACGGTCTGGGCTGGAGACGAGGCGGATTCGCTCGTCGTCGGCATGGGGATGAACGTCTACAAACCGTCCGTGCCGCCGATGGACTCGCTCCATTTTCCCGCCACAAGTCTTGAAAATGAGCTGGGTAATGAGCCGCCCGCGCGCGAGCAAATCCTTCGCGAAATTTTGACGGCATTTCTTTCATGGCGCGAAAAGATCGGCGCGGATGAACTGGTCCAGGCTTGGGAGGAGATGCTTGCCTTTCGCGGCGAGCAGGTTCAAATCCAAAGTGGAGGCGGCGCTCACGTCACCGGCAGGCTGGATGGGCTTGAGTCAGATGGAAGTCTGCGGTTGCGCGGCGAGCATGACAATTCCGTAATCATCCGATTTGGGGACGTGAAACTACGACCCATCGCATGATATACTTCCGAAATCGAGGTCAATGCCATGTTTGATAATCTTCGTGAAGACGCCGCGGCGCAATCATTTTATGAAGAGGAGGCGCAATTCCAGCCTGCCGCAGGAACGGAACAGGCGCGCAAAAGCGGCTCCAGCCGTTTCCTCGGCATGACGCCCATTCAGCGGTTTGTGATAGCCGTCATGATGATGTTTGCCGTGTGTGTGATCGGCGCCTTGTGCCTGCTGGTGACGGAAAAGATCATGTTTTAGGCGCGATGTTTAAAAAAATCACGGGCGAGGTTCAAAACCTCGCCCGTTTTATTTTATACCAGTTTGGGCTGCGCCTCGGTTTCCTTCTCTTCCACCTCTGCACCCGCCTTTTTCAGGTCCTCGGCGGAGATACGCGCCATGGATGCGACTTCGTCGCCTTCCTGCGGCTTGATGAGATGCACGCCCTTCGTGGCTCGCCCGGATTGTTTGACATCCTTCACCTTCAAGCGGATCGCAACGCCGTTGGCGGTCATGATCGTCAGATCGTCGGCTTTTTGCACCACGCGCGCGGCGGCTATTTTTCCGATCTCCTTGAGGGCTTTTTGGTCAATGGTGGAAATGCCGCTTGTGGCGCGTCCTTTGGGAGTGTATTCCGCGAGCGGGGTTTGCTTGCCAAACCCATGCGCGGTGACGACGAGCAATGCGGCATCTTTTTCGACCACATCCATGCTGGTGACGACATCCCCCTGCTTCAAGCGGATGCCCTGCACGCCGGCGGCTTGACGTCCCATCGCGCGGACTTTGTCCTCGCTGAAACGCAATGCCTGTCCGTTTTCGGTGACGATGATGACTTCGTCCCTGCCGGAGGTGAGGCGCGCCCAGCCGAGGGTGTCGCCTTCATCCAAATTCATGGCGATCAAGCCGGAAGGTCGGACGGAAGCGAATTCTTCCATGGCAACGCGTTTCATCCTGCCGCGGGCTGTCATCATCATGCAGAAGTTGTTTGGTGAAAAATTGCGGATGGCCATGGCGGCGGTCACTTTTTCATTCGGCATCAACGACAACACATTGACAAGCGGAATCCCCTTCGTGGCGCGGTCGAGGTCCGGGATCTGATAGACCTTCTCGGAATAGACCTTGCCCTTGTCCGTGAAGAAGAGCATGGTATCGAGGCTGCGAGCGGGAATGAGCATGACGACCTCATCCTCTTCCTTCGTGGTGTGACCTTTCACACCGCGCCCGCCGCGGCTTTGTGACCGGAACGCGGAAGCCGCAACGCGCTTGATGTATCCGCGTGCGGTTAGGCTGACCAGCACCGATTCATCCGGCACAAGATCTTCTTCATGGATGTCCTCCCGCGCTTCGGCGGCAATACTCGTACGGCGGTCGTCGCCGTATTTCTCCGCCAGTTCATTCATGTCGTCCTTGATGAGCGCAAGAATTTTCTTCGGGTTGGCAAGCAGGTCTTCGAGGTATGCAATCGTTTCCTTCACCTGCTTGTGTTCTTCTTCGATCTTCCAGCGTTCCAGCGCCGCGAGACGGCGCAACTGCATATCCAGGATCGCCTGCGCCTGCAAGTCGCTCAATTTGAAACGCTGCATCAAATTGATCTTTGCCACGTCGGCATCCTGCGCCTCGCGAATGGTCTTGATGACGGCGTCGATGTTGTTCAGCGCGATCAGATAGCCGTCCAAAATGTGGATGCGAGCCTTTGCCTTATCCAGCTCGAATTGCGAACGGCGCTCGATGACCGTCTGACGATGTTCGATAAAGATATGCAGGAGGCGTTTGAGCGGCAGCGTGCGCGGCTCACTGCGTCCGTTTTCATCAGAGACCAGAGCGAGCATTTGCACGCCAAAAGTGGATTGCAACGCCGTGAATTTATATAGCTGGTTCAGCACCTTTTTGGGCTGCGCGCCGCGCTTCAACTCGATGACGATGCTCATACCGCGCTTGTCCGACTCATCGCGCAGGTCGGAGATCTGGTCGATCTTGCCCTCGCGTACCAGTTCGGCGACGCGCTCGATCAAACTGGATTTATTAACCTGATAGGGGATCTCGGTGATGTTGATCTGATAACGCCCCGCCTTGGTTTCCTCGATATGCGCAATGCCGCGCATCACGATTCGACCTCTGCCTGTTCCGTATGCCGAGACGATTCCCTCCGTCCCGACGATCATTCCACCGGTCGGGAAATCGGGTCCCTGCACGAATTTCATCAGGTCTTCGACAGTGACGTCCTCGATGGTGTCGTAGTGATCGATCAGGTGGTTGATCGCGGCAGTCAACTCGCGCAGGTTTTGCGGCGGGATATTGGTCGCCATGCCGACGGCAATACCGGAGGCTCCGTTGAGGAGAAGGTTCGGAAGTCGGGCAGGCAGGACAAGGGGTTCCTGAAGCGAATCGTCGAAGTTAGGACCGAAGTCCACAGTATTTTTTTCGAGGTCCGCCAGCAGTTCCTCCGCCATCTTTTGCAGGCGGGCTTCGGTATAACGCATCGCAGCGGGAGCGTCGCCATCCACCGAGCCGAAGTTCCCCTGACCATCCACGAGCAAGTAACGCATGGAGAAATCCTGCGCCATGCGCGCCATGGACTCGTAGACTGCCGAGTCGCCGTGCGGATGATATTTACCCAGCACTTCCCCCACGATACGGGCAGACTTTTTATATGATGAATTCGAACGGATGCCCAATTCGTGCATGGCATACAAAATACGCCGGTGGACGGGTTTCAAACCGTCGCGGGCGTCGGGCAGGGCGCGCGCCACGATCACGCTCATGGCATAATCGAGGTAGGCAGAACGCATCTGCTCGTCAATGTCGACGGATTCGATATTTCCTGCGATCAAATTCTCTTCAGCCATGATGTTCCTTTTTCACAGACGTTCAAGGTCTCCCCGGACTGGCATAAAAAGACACGAAGATGGGGTGAAACTTCGTGTCCGCATTAGATGAAGAAAGTGCCGTTTTTATAGTGCAATTATACCACTCCCATCCATTTTTTGCCGGAGATTCCCTTACAGGATGCGCCGCCTCACTCCACGCTGGAGCCTGATTCCAACCATAAAAAAAGACCCGCGTCTGCGGGTCTTTTTTGTGCCGAAGGAGGGACTTGAACCCTCATGAGGGAACCCTCACTACGCCCTGAACGTAGCGCGTCTGCCAATTCCGCCACTTCGGCTTGTCCATTGGGTTGGCGGGATGTATTTTATCTCAAATGAGCGGAATGTCAATAATAAAGAATTCGCTTCCCCCCTTCTATTGGGAACAAAATCGAAGACGGCTTCGTCGAACTTTTGTCCCTTTCAAAATTGTATTGCCAAATCATTACAGTACTGATAGGGGATGTATCCTTTTACCTTCCGAATCGTTATAGTATCCATAGAAGAAAGGAGTTGCAACATGTTCGTACTCGCAGTAGTGGTCACCGTGCTGCTGCTCATCCTGGCAGGATCGGACCTGTTCGTAGCCCAATACAGCCCGGATGAACTCAGCAACATGGGAGTTCAAGAGCAATGACGGAAGACCACCCCATCCCCTAGCCCGATGCATTTTGGAAAACGCGTCGGGCTTTTTATTTTTGAAAGATCGGGGGAAGTTAGTTCAGGCGGGCGAGCACGTCATTTGCCTCAATCAAAAGATATTCCACGCCATCGAATTTGAACTCGGTGCCGCTGTATTTGGCAAACAGCACCTTATCTTTCGGTTTCAACTTGATGCTCTCATCGTCGCCGATTGCGACAACCTCGCCCGTTTGCGGTTTTTCCTTTGCAGATTCAGGCAGGAACAAACCCGAGGCGGTTTTTGTATCCTGCTCCAATGGTTTTACGAGAACGCGCGTTCCAAGGGGTTGAATGTTGATCTTCGCCATGTTATTTGATCCCCAAAAGTAAATTGATCTGTGGACGATTAAAGCCGACGACGATCCTGCCGCCGATGTCGATCACGGGGACGCCCATCTGCCCGGAGCGGCGCACCATGTCGCGCGCGGCAGTCTGGTCGCGGCTGACGTCAATGTCGGTGAATTTGACACCCTTCTCGCGGAAATAACTTTTCGCCATATTGCAGAAGGAGCAGGTGGGGGTGCTGAATACGACCACCTTGGGTTGATTTTTTGTTTCGGTCATCTGGAAACCTCCAAAATTGATTTGTGGAATAGACGCAGGTAAACCAAAATATATTACATCGTGCCAATGTTAATGTTACGTATTAGGTTTTTGGCGAATCACGAGTTTCCCTACCGAGCGGTAGGTTTTTGAGATTTGGGATATAATCACGGATATGCCCCTGCTCGAACATCCTCCCTTCGGTTTTGTCCTCGTTTTTCTTTTGCTCAGTTTGATGTTCCTCTCGAACAGTTACAAGTTGTGGTTCAAAACAGACCAGTACCATCAGGAGATTCGTGACAGCCTCGAGCGTTTGCCCGTCCCCTTCAAGGAATTTTTCATGAAACGCCTTGAAAACCGTGAGCGCTGGGTAAAGGAGCAAAAGATATTCAGCCTGATCGGCATCGCGGCGGTCATCGTGGCGGATGTGATGGTGATTGCGGCGTGGATGTCATAAACCTTATTGGTTGACTTCAGGGAAATTTGAAGTTATACTATTAGTATAACGAAAGGTATAAAATGGAAACAGTAAAGACCGCGATTTCAATTGATAAATCCCTTTTCACCCAGGCAAATGCTCTGGCGCGTAAAATGAAGGTCTCGCGCAGCCGTCTGTTTGTGATTGCGCTTGAAGATTTCATTCAAGAGCAGGAAAACCGCGAATTGCTCGAAAAGATTAATGCTGTGTATGCCGATGAACCTGATGAATCAGAAAAAGAGTTGCGTCGTAAAATGCGCCAATCCTATCGAAGGCTTGTGGAGGGGCAATGGTAATCAATCAGGGTGATATATATTGGGTAGAGTTGAACGATCCTGTTGGCTCGGAACCCGGATATATCCATCCAAATGTTGTCATACAAAACAACCTTTACAACCAAAGCAAGATTCACACCGTTATTATCTGCGGACTGACTTCGAACCTGAAATACGCTCAATCGCCCGGAAATGTGTTATTGGAAGAAGGCGAGGCAAATTTACCAAAAGCCAGCGTTGTAAATGTATCCCAATTACTCACCGTGGATAAACCGCAACTTGGCGAATATATTGGAACGCTTTCAAAAAAACGGCTATATCAAGTGCTGCAAGGCGTAACTTCCTTTCTTGAACCGCGCGATTTGAACAAGTTGTAATATTTACAACAAGGAAAATCGTAGATCCAAAATCGTAAATCAAGGAGTCCAACTTGAAAATCATCGCATGTATCAAGCAAGTCCCCGACTCGGAGGCGAAGGTCAAAGCCGAGGACGGGCAGGTCACGTGGGGGGACGCGCCGCTGGTCATCAACCCGTTCGACGAGTACGCCGTCGAAGGCGCGCTCCAGCAGAAGGAAGCGCTCGGCGGGACGGTCACAGCCTTATGCATCGGACCCGAATCCGCGAAGGAGGCGCTCAAGCACGCCCTCGCCATGGGCGCGGATGAAGCCGTCCTCGTCTCGGACCCGGCGCTGGAAAACATCGACACCGTCGGCGCGGCGAAAGTCCTTGCGGCGGCGATTCAAAAGATCGGCGATGCCGACATGGTCATGTTCGGACGGCAAACCCTCGACAACGGCGCGGGACTCACCCCCGCTCAAACAGCCAAAGTTCTCGGGTTGCCAATGCTTGGGTGGGTGGGGCAAATCAAAGTCGAGGAGGGAAGCGTGACGGTTGAGCGTGTCCTTGAAGAAGGACGGCAAATCGTCAAAGCGAATCTTCCAGCAGTGTTGAGCCTCGTGCAAAGCATCGGCGAGCCGCGCTACCCATCGTTCATGGGCATTCGTAAAGCGTCGAAGGCGACCATCCCCCTTTGGTCGCTGGGCGACCTGGGCATGGACGCGCCCGCGCCCGTCGTCACTCGGGCAGAGTTGATGAACCCGCCCGCGCAGGAAACCGCCATCGAAATGATCGCCGGCGAAACGCCCGCCGAGATCGCCGACAAACTTGCCGATAAAATCATCGCGGAGAAAGTGCTATGAAAACCCTCGTTTACGTTGACCACTTCAAAGGCGACATCCAGCCCTCCTCGTGGGAGGCGCTTGGTCTCGCAAAAACTTTTGGCACGGCAGTCGCGCTGGTCTTCGGCTCTGGCGTGGATGAAGTTGTAAAAGCCGCCCTGGAATATGGCGCGGATGAAGTCCTCGTTGCGGATGACGCCTCGCTCGCAGATTACCGCGCCGAGACATACGCCTCCACCCTCTCCGCCGCCGCTTCTTCTTCGACCCCCGACCTGATCCTGTTTCCGACGACTGCCCGCACCCGTGAAATGGCGGCGATGGCGGCAGTGGATTTAAACACAGGCGTTCTCACCGACCTCATCGCTCTCGAAGCAAACGGCGATTCGTTCGTTGCGACTCGTCCGATCTACGAAGGCAAAGTGTTGGAAAAAACTGTTTGCTCCGCCAAGCCTGTCATGGCAACCATCCGCGGACGCGCTTTCCCGAAGCCTGAGCGTGAGGCAGGCAAAAGCGGCACGATCACGAAGGTTGCGGCGGCGGGTGAAGCGAAATCCACCGTTGAGGGTTACTCCGCTTCCGAACATGCTGTCAACCTGGGTGACGCGGCAGTCATCGTCTCCGGCGGACGCGGCGTTTCGAACAACCCGTCCCTCACCCCGCCCGACGGCATGGACGAAAAGCAAGCCGAAGTCTGGCGCGCCCAACAAGGTTTTGCGCTCATCACTGACCTCGCGCAAGCGCTGGACGGCGCAGTCGGCGCCTCCCGCGCGGCGGTGGACGGCGGTTACATCACCTACGCCCACCAGGTCGGGCAGACGGGTAAAGTCGTTGCGCCTGATCTGTACATCGCCTGCGGTATCTCCGGCGCGATTCAACACTTGGTCGGCATGAGAAATGCAAAAGTGATTGTGGCAATCAATAAAGATGCCGATGCTCCCATCTTCAAGCAAGCCCGCTACGGCGTGGTCGGCGACTTATTCCAAATCGTTCCTGCGCTGACGGAGGCGATGAAGAAGAAATTGGGGAAGTGACAACAAGCAGGCTTCCGAAGTCTTTGAGACTTCGGAAGCCTTTTTCTATTCCATAAATCCCGCCGGGGGAATACCCAATCCCTGAATGAGCCTTGCCCAAAAATTGACCTGTGCCGCCGTGCTGACGAGAACGACGAATTCCCGTTCGGTGAAGGCGGCTTTTACTTTCTCAACAACATCCGGGTGGAATTTCAACGGCGTGGACGAGATCAGGCGAGTGTAGGTAATCGCCAATTTTTCGCGTTCGGAAAAAGAAGCCACACCTTCAAAATCTCCGCGCAGGGATTCGGCTTCTTCGTCTGTGATGCCGTATTTGCGGTATTCGTGCGAGTTCATGTCCACGCAGAAGGGGCAGGCAGCCGCATACGAAGCCGCCATGCGGATGATCTTCAACATGCGCTTGTCCATGCGCCCGTCTTCGTGGGCGACGAACGCTTCCATGATGCCGGAGCCTATGGCGGCTTTGGGATACCAGGAAAGAATGCGCGGCGGGAGCATCGTCCTGCCGGTGATTTTTTCGGAGATAAGAATTCCGAGTTTCAGAAGAAATGGGATTCGCTTGGGAGGGGAGATGAATGACATAGTCAGATTATAAACAAACCCGGCACGGAAATTAATCGGCAGGCAAAAAGGCTTGGAATAAATGAGCGGATTGGGCGAAGTCGGAGGCGTCTTTATTCCCTCATGATTTACGGTGACACGCTTTATAATAGTCCGGATCAAACTCATGTACACAAAAATCACCGCCTCATTGAATAGAATTCATCCAGTCGTATGGCAGTCCATTTGCCTGATCGTTTCCCTGCTCATCTTCAGCCTGATCCTGCTTAACCGCTCGCCGAATATCCTGCGTTCCGCCGGTATGTCCCTGCGGACAGGGTTCGGGCTGGTCATCCCTTTGACCGTTATTATCCTTTACCTTATCCTGCGAATCCCCGGACGGCTAGGACAATTGATTTCATTTACGGGGGTCATGTCGCTTTTCGCACTCGGCTTGGCAGGTTTGTGGGCTTCGGGACAAACCCACTCAATCATTCTCAATGGTCTGCTTCCAATCAGCGATGCGACAAATTACTATATTGACGCTTTGAGAATCATAAACGGCATGGATATCTTTGATTTTTCAGCCATGCGCCCTTTTTTCCCCGGTTTTCTATCTTTCCTGCTGTGGTTGAGCGGAAAAAACCTGATGACCGCGCTTGGGGTATTTACAGCGATTGCGGGTATTTCCTCTTTTTTACTTGTTCGTGAAATTCAGAGGACTTATTGGGCTGAAACTGCCGCATTCTTTCTCGTCCTTATATTCTTATACCATCGCCACCACAGCGGCACGACAATGTCCGAATCGCTTGGGTTGACGTTTGCCCTGCTCGGCACAGCGCTCATCTGGCAGGGTGCCTCCGCTAAAAAAGCCGCTTTTGCCCTATTTGGCATTGTGATGATCGCGTTCGGGTTGAATATCCGCCCGGGCGCAATGTTCGTGCTTCCCGCGCTTTTACTTTGGGGAGGGTATGTTTTTCGGGGAGAGAAAAAGTTTTCATTACAATTTCTTTTCGGCGGCGCGGTTTTGATTGCCATTGTTTTTTACTTGAACAATGTCATGATCAAAGCGCTTGCCGGACCAGATGCCGCAGCATTCTCAAATTTCTCGTGGGCATTGTATGGATTGGTTTCAGGCGGCAATTCATGGACGTACATCTTCGAGGCGCATCCCGAATTGAGTCTGCTCCCGGAGGCGGAAGTTACATCTGCCATTTACAGGCTTTCGATTGAACTCGTCTTGTATGAGCCGGCGTTGTTAATCAAAGGCGCGTTGCATTATTGGGGTATGTTCTTTTCGAACACCTGGTACAACGCCTTCTCCTTTGTGGCGGGGGAAAACTATTATGCAAACGAAGCAGCCCGCTGGAGCATGTACCTGTTGAGCGGCGTTGGGATTTTCAAATGGCTGAAGGACCGCAATGACCCTTATGCCAGCCTGGCTGTCATTACGGCGCTGGGAGTGTTGGCATCCGTACCTTTCGTGCCCCCAACACATGCCTACCGTGTGCGTTTGTACGCCGCAACGATCCCGTTCTTCTGCCTGCTGCCGGCAATCGGGGTTTCATATCTGAGCGAGAAGCTCGGTCTCCATAAGGTTCAAACGGACATCCAAAAAACGCCCGGAAACCAATTCGCAACCATATTCTCAGCCACACTGCTGGCGGTCATGTTGGTCGCGCCGCCGCTGATAAAAGCGGGGGGCGAGCGTCCGGTTCTCCCTGAAACCGCATGTCCCGCGGACATGGGCAGCGTGACTGTGCAATTCGACGAAGGTACTTATGTGAACGTCCTGCGGGAAAACATATTCTTTGTGGACTGGATGCCGAATTTCCACATCGGCTTATTTCGCCGCAGCTCGCACGACCACGCCGACAGTAATTTCACTGCCGCCCTCGATGCGGTCAACCCTCCAAGCACTCTTTTCTATGCGCTTGATCTTCAGTCAAACAGCGAAGCGCTGGTCATTGCAGAGGAAGGAGTATTATCAAAGCCCGGCGAGCTGTTGCACTTATGCGGATATTGGGATGACAATCCGAATGCAAGCAATTACAAAATTTTCCATGCCATTGAACCTGCGGCGATGCCGTAAACGTTGTCAAGAGAAAAACACGTGGTATAATTCGCCCGCTCTGTTGGAAAGATGGAGAGGTCGCGTAGTCTGGCTTAGCGCGCACGCTTGGAAAGCGTGTAACCCACAAAGGTTCGCGGGTTCGAATCCCGCCCTCTCCGCTGATGAAACACTCTCACAAGGGAGTGTTTTTTGTTTCGGTTCGCGCGCCTCCATTGAGGAGGTAATATCCGAATCCCGCC
>JAGUZU010000049.1 GCA_020060625.1 Anaerolineales bacterium
ATAGTATTGCTCTGTAAAAACTACGCCTACCGCGAAGATTTTGCGCGTAGGTCGGATTGCCAATCCGACTTACTTTGGCTGCGGCTTGCCGCGCTATGCAAACGTCCCGAAGTTTCCAAATCTTCGGGACGTTTGCACAGGGTGATTTAATTTTCCCGGTGTTTGGTCAGTTCCACGTACTGCGGATTTCTGCGGATGTATGCGGCGATGTAGGAACACATCGGGATCACGCGCAGGGACTTCGCGCGCGCATATTCCAGCGCGGACTGCGTGATCTTCCCTGCCACGCCGCCGCCGCGATGATCGGGGTGAACGCCGACGTGCGTCATCACGATGGTGTTCCCGTCTTCGATGTAATCGAGTTTCGAGAGTTGACCGTCAATCAAGACTTCGAAGCGTTTTTTCTCCGTATTGTGGGTGATTTCAAGGTTCTCAAGTTCAATGGGCATTATTGAACCTCGCTTTGTTTTTTTCGCGCAATGACCGCGATATATTCCATGATGATCTTCAACCCCGCAAAGACGGTTGCCTCGGACGGGTCGAGCGGCGGCGCGATCTCCACCACATCCAAGCCGACGAGCGGGAGTCCCTGCGTCCCTTTCAAGAGGGTCAGCACGTCGCGCGAGGTCAAGCCGCCGAATTCGGGAATGCCTGTGCCAGGCGCGGCAGACGGATCGAGACAGTCAATATCGAGCGAGATGTGAACCGCGTCGCAGTCGTTGAGTACGGTACGGACGCTGTCTGCCACTTTTTTCATACCGCGTTTCGCCACATCCGAGGCGGTGTAGACGTGGATGCCGCCGTTTTCGATCAAGTCAATCTCCTGCTCTTCCCACGAGCGCAAGCCGACCATGCACACGTCATGCGGTTCGATGCCGAATTCCAACGCGCGGCGCATCGTGTTGGCATGGGAAATACGCGAACCGTCGAAGAAATCACACAGATCGGGGTGGGCGTCCACCCACAGCACGCCGAGGCGCTGATTTTTATAACGCTCGCGCTGTCCCTGCAAAATGGGAATCGTCACCGAATGGTCGCCGCCTAGCAGAATCGGCATATTGGGCAGAGTCGCCACCCGTTGGAGAATCAGGTTGAAGTCCGATTCGGGATGCGTGATCTTTATGTCACCCAAATCACAAACAGACATCCCTTTCAAGCGCGTCCTGTCTTCGCTGAAAGGAGTCGCATGTTGAGACCAGAACCGCAGCCGTTCGGGGGCAAGAGCTGCCCCTTTGCGGGCGCTGGCAAGCCCGTCGAACGGAATGCCGATGATGCTGAAATCCGAATTCTCGGGCGTCAGGTCCGGGCGATGCAGGTCTCCCCATAAGCCGTGAGTGCCTTCAAGAGTCATGGTTGCGCTCCTTTTCGCCCAATTGTACACTCGAAAATCAGGGACATTGACCCGCGTTCCGTTTGCTTTTACAATGAGAATCATGGCAGTAAAGTTTGCAGGCTTCTTTCGCCCGGACCATGACCCTCCAGCGCAGGCATTTTCTTATCGTTGACCTGAACCCTATTTTAAAGATTTGGAGGAACCCATGAAAACCGAGTTTGTATCCAAACGAGCGAAGATCTACGCCGATGTGCCAGACGAAAAATGGAACGACTGGCGCTGGCAGTTGAGTCACCGCCTCAACACCGCCGAAGAGATCGAAAAAGTAATTCCGCTCACCGAGAGCGAACGCAAGGCGCTTCAAACGCAGGGCTTGTTCCGCGTGGATGTGACGCCTTACTTTATTTCCCTGATCGACCCCGACGACCCCGACGACCCGACCCGCAAACAGATCATCCCCCGCGCGGAAGAGATGGAATCCTTCACCGCCATGATGGAAGATTCCCTTGCGGAAGACCGCCACTCTCCCGTGCCGGGGCTTGTTCACCGGTATCCTGACAGAGTGCTCATGCTGGTCACGACTCAGTGCGCCTCGTACTGCCGTTACTGCACCCGCTCCCGTATCGTCGGCGACCCGGGGCAGACCTTCAAGCGTGAAGAGTTCGAGATGCAGATCGAATATCTCAAGCGCACGCCGCAAGTCCGCGACGTGCTGCTCTCTGGCGGAGATCCGCTTGTGCTGGCGCCGAAAATCCTCGAAGAATTACTCTCCCGCCTGCGCGAGATTCCGCATATCGAGATCATCCGCATCGGTTCGCGCGTGCCGGTCTTCATGCCGATGCGCGTCACGCAGGAATTGTGCGACACGCTGGCAAAATATCATCCGTTGTGGCTGAACATCCACGTCAACCACTCGAATGAGATCAGCAAGGAACTTGCCGAAGCCTGCGACCGCCTTACCCGCGCGGGCATTCCACTGGGCAACCAGTCCGTTTTGCTGGCAGGCGTGAATGACAACGTTCACATCCAACGCCAGCTGGTGCAGGACCTTGTTCGCATTCGCGTGCGCCCGTACTATCTTTATCAATGCGACCTTGTCGAAGGCGCGGGACATTTCCGCACGCCGGTTGCGAAAGGTGTCGAGATCATGGAAGGCTTGCGCGGACATACCTCCGGCTACGCTGTGCCGCAATACATCATTGACGCGCCTGGCGGCGGCGGCAAGATTCCCGTCATGCCGAATTATCTTCTGAGCATGTCTGACCACAAGGTGCTTCTTCGCAACTATGAAGGGTACATCACCACCTACGAAGAGCCGACCGATTACGTCCCCTCGAATGCCGCAAAGTTCAAAGGACTCAAACGCCCCGAACCCGGTCAAACCGGACTCACCGGTTTGCTCGATGGCGAGGAAATGTTCATCAAGCCCGAAGGCTTCGACGAACTGCACAACCGCGGCGGCATCCAGCACCGCTTGAAGGATGAAAACAAATGGAAGCCGCTGGGAATCGGTTCCGGCGATTCAGATTCGGAATGACCCGTTGAAATCGCCCGGCGGAATATTCCGCCGGGCTTCCACCCAAGAGGAGTTCCCCATGCAAAAGAAGATGATTTTTCTTGCCGTGCTCGTTCTTGTGCTGTCTGGCTGCCTGCCCGGTCAAAACCCTGCAAGCGAACAGCCCGACATCCAGGCGCTGGTCAATACCGCCGTTGCAGAGACGATGGCTGTGCATACGCAGGTTGCGGCGCTCGTCGAGCAGACTGTGGAGGCGAGGCAGGCGGAAGCGACTGCCACGCTCGAATTCACCGAGACGCCCACCGGCACGCCGCTGGTGATTCCCACCCTCACGCCTTTCACCCCCACCGTCACGCCTGTGTCTGGAGGCTCCTCCGGCGGAACAGTCACGCAGCCGCAATATGCCTGCATTGCCATCAACAACAAGCCCAAAGACAATACCGTTTTCAACCGAAACGCCAAGTTCGATATCAAATGGACCATCGTCAACAAAGGCACAAAGACCTGGGCAAGGGGCGTGGACGTGAAATATTACAGCGGGCCCCAAATGTCCGGTGTGAAGCGGGTCGAGATTCCAAAGGAAATGAAACCGAACGATACCTATGTCATCAATCTGGACGCGGTTGCGCCCGATAAAAAAGGCTTTTACGTGATGACCTGGATCGTGGACGGACCGATGTGCTATCCATACGTGGCAATCAACGTAAAATAGAAAACAACCGTAATGATTCGGCGCAGACACCGCACGCTTTCCCTCCTTGCAATCACGGCGCTCATGCTTGCATGCGTGCCGTCCATCGCGCCTGTCGGCACCTCGATCCCCACCTTCGACCCAAATTCACCCCTCACATCCATTGTCCAAACGGCGGATGCGGCGGCAACCCAGACTGCGGTCATGATGCCGCCCGCGTCCACGCCAACCGACACCGCGCTTCCAACGGACACGCCCACAGAAACGCCGACCCCCACCTTCGTCTTCCTCCTGCCCACCCTCACAGTCCGCCCAACACAGGCAACACCCGGCAGTTCGGGAAAACAATATGAATGCCAGATCATGCGGCAGGACCCGGCAAATGAAACCGTCATGCCTCCCGAAACCGCCTTTGAGATGACCTGGGAAGTGGCGAACATCGGTCAGAAAGCATGGTTTGAATCCGATACGGACTATCGCTATTCCAGCGGCTACCGGCTACACCTGCAAGCCGCCTACGATTTCGATGCGTCCATCGCGCCGGGGGGACTGGTCGAATTAAAGGCAGTCATGAAAGCGCCCGCCCAGCCCGGCACATACACGACCGAGTGGCGGATCAACATCGGCAAGAACAGTTTCTGCCCGATGAAATTCACCGTCATTGTGAACTAACGAAAACAGCCTCCAGAATTTTCTGGAGGCTGTTTTCATAAACCCGATTACGAGACAGGGGGAAGCGGCTCGTCGCTGGGGACAACCTCTTCGGGCTTCTTGCGGAGCATGGTAAAACCGACAACAATCGGAATGGCGATAAAAATCAAAGACAGACACAGGAACACAAACCCCATCGTCATTGCGGAGGCGGGGTCGCTGCTTCCAAAAACGTCAATCTCCGCGCCCGGCGTCATGCCTGCCAGCGCCGTTGTCGCGCCAAAGAAGCACAGGAACAAACCCGGACACCCGCACAGCAGAACAGCGGCTACAGTGGCAATAATGCCTTTCGTTTTGTTATCCATCATTACATCTCCTTTTGTGTGTAATTTCAAACCCAGTATACGCCGGACAAAAACGGGATGCAAGCAAATGCCCGCATCCCGTTGGTACTAACTTCGCAGTTTCGCGCCCACTTCGCGCTCCAGCCGCTTGACGATCTTGTTGCGGATGGCGGCGGCTTCGGCGTCGGTCATGGTCTTGTCCTCGGCTTGATAGGTGAGGCTGTACGCCAGCGACTTTTTGCCCGCGCCGATCTTTTCATCGCGATAGAGGTCGAACAGGCGGATGTTCGTGACGCTTCTTCCGCCTGTTTGCCTGATCAGCGTTTCGACGGTTTCAGCCAACACTGATTCATCCACGATGACGGCAATGTCTTCATAAATGGGCGGGGTTTCGGGGATGGTCTTGATGCCATACGTCGGTTCGATGCCGCGCATCAGGTCGAGGTCGAATTCAGCGACGAGGACGGGAGAGTCGCCCAACTCATATTCCTCCTTCACCAGCGGATGCAGTTCGCCGAACATGCCGATGACTTTGCCGTCCGCTTTGACTTCGGCGGCTTTGCCCGGGTGGAGGCTTGAGTAGGAATCTGTCGCAGTGTAGGAAACGTTTGTGAGGCGCAACCCGCTCAACATGAGTTCGATGCGTCCCTTCAAATCGAAGAAGTCCAGATTGGGTGGTTCCTTCACATCCCAGGAAGCCGCCTCGCGCAGACCTGTCATCACGATGGCGAGTTTGCGCGGCTCCAGTGGGAGATCGTTGGGAACAGGTTCGAAGATGGGTCCGATCTCGAAGAAGGAGAAGGCTTCGCTGTTGCGGATGTTTTTCTCGAGCGTATCCAGTACGGAGGCGATGAGACTGCGGCGCAGGACGTTTTTGTCGGGCGTGGTGGGGTTGGCGATGCGGACGTAGTCATCATGTTTTGCGATGCGCGCTTCTTTTTCGGGAGAGGTCATGCGGTAGGTGACGACCTCCTGCAAGCCGAGCGCGACGAGCAGATCACGGAGATGCTCCTCCCATTCGTGAACGGGGTTGCCAACCTGAGGCGGGAGCGGGTCTGCCATTGTGGTGGTTGGAATGTTGTCGTAGCCGTAACTGCGCGCGATTTCTTCGAGCACATCTGCCACGCCGACGATGCCTTCGCCGATGTCCATGCGGTGCGGTGGGGCAGTGACCTGTAATTTATCGCCTTTCACTTCGCATTTGAATTCAAGACGCGAAAGCAGGTCGGCGGTTTGTTCGAACGTGAGGTCAATGCCGAGCCAGCGTTTGATGTCGTCCACGGTGATGTCAACAACTGCATCCTTCGGCGGGAGCGGATACGCATCCACGAGGTCGGGGGCGGTTGCGCCGCCGGACCACTCCGCCATGTATCTCAAGCCGAGGCTGACGCCGTGTTCTGCAAGCGCGGGATGCACGCCCCGTGAAAATCGGAACGACGCTTCGGACGGCAGGTTGTGTTGCTGCGCCGTGCGGCGGATGTTGATGAAGTTCCACGCCGCGCCTTCAAGCAGGATGTTTTTGGTGGAGTCGGTCACTTCGGATTCCGCGCCGCCCATCACGCCCGCGATGGAAAGAGAGCCTTTTTCGTCGCAGACCAGCACATTCGAGGATGTAAGCGTGCGCTCGATATCGTCGAGCGTGGTGAGTTTCTCGCCGTCCTTCGCGGTGCGGGTGATGATTTTTATTTTCTTTCCGTGGGGCGGATTGCCAATCCGCCCTACGAGTACATCATAATCGAACGCATGAAGAGGTTCGCCGAGTTCGAGCATGGCGTAGTTGGTCGCATCCACCACGTTGTTGATGGGGCGAATGTCCGCAAGTTTCAGTCTGCGCTGGATTTGGTATGGGCTGGGTTTGATTTCCACATCCCGAATCAAACCCAGGACGAAACGCGGATTGAGTTCGGGGTTGGTGATTTCGATTTCAACCAAATCGGTTACAGGTTGAAGGTTTGAGGTTGAAGGTTGAACCTGCGACTTTGAACTTTCAACTTTCAACTCTCTGCCCAACATCGCCGCCAACTCACGCGCAATACCAATGACGTTCGCATTCCTCGCCATGTTCGGCAGGATGGAAATATCCAGTACGGCGTCGCCCATGTAATCGGCAAGCGGCATACCGACGGGCGCGTCATCGTCGAGAAGAATGATTCCGTCGCTTTCATCGGTGATGCCCAATTCCTTTTCAGAGCAGACCATCGAGTACGATTCCACGCCGCGGATCTTGGCGCGTTTGAGCGTCATCAAGACCTGTCCCTCGGCGTGACCATCATAAAGCGTGGAGCCTTCCTTTGCATACGCCACCTTGATAGGCTTCTCCAGTTTGCCTGTGCCTTTCAAATGGAAGATGTTTGGCGCGCCCGTCAGCACGACCTGATCCTGCTGACCGTCGTACAGGTCGAGCAGGGTCAACTTGTCCGCGTTGGGATGCGGCTTCACTTCGCGGATTTCGCCCACGACGATCTTCTCACGATCCCATGCGATGCCGTTCGTTTTGAACTCGTGCTTCTCGCCATCCATGTAGGCAGGCATTGGGAGACCGACATAGAGAATCTCGTCCACTTCCAAACCGGCGAGTGTGAGTTTGCGGGCAATGTCTTCGGCGGATAGTCCATCGAGGTCGATGAAATCTTTCAGCCATGAGAGGGGTATTTTCATAATAAACTCCTTCGGAGCGCGATATTCGTTATTCGGTTTACGATATTCGGTTAACGATATTTGTTATTCGATATTCGAGTCTGATGATGGTGTTGAATTATCTTCGATGATGTAGTCTGCGGATTCTTCACGGACAGTGTAGTTTGCGCCTGGTTCATTGGCTCCCTGCTTGCTTCTTTTCAGAAAGCCGATGTAACCATTGATCAGTCGGTTCAGGTTTTCTCCATCAACCGCGAGATCTTTGTATAAAGATTCAGAGATGTATCCAACTTTGTGCGCGTAAACGATGTGGCTTAAGGTCTCTTCGAGCGAACCGCGCGCAATATAACAAAACCGCACATTATCTTGAAAGTAGAAACGTCCGTGACCTTCCGCGATATTTGCAGGAATGCTCTGCGAAGATCGGCGGACTTGTTGACTGAGCGCCCACTTTTCTTCGGCTGGGAGCAAGGGAAGCAAATCCTTATTAATGCGCACGGCAAAATCCCTCGCCTTGCACCACACATCCAACTTTTCAAGTCCGCTAACGCTCATAATTCCTCTTTGATAGATATTCGATAACTCGAAATTCGGTATTCGAGTTATCGAATATCGAATTATCTAATCTCGGCTCTTCTAGAACTGCTCCAGGAACCTGACATCGTTACCCCAAAAGTAACGGATGTCGTGGACTTTATTCCGCAGCATCAACTGGCGTTCAGGTCCCATGCCCCAGGCATAGCCGGTGTAGACCTTCGGGTTGTAGCCGCCATTTTCCAAAACAACGGGATGCACCATGCCGCAGCCAAGAATTTCCAGCCAGCCCGAATTCTTGCAGACGGCGCATCCCGCCCCGCCGCAGACGAAACATTCCACGTCCACTTCGGCGGACGGCTCGGTGAATGGGAAGTATGAAGCGCGGAATCGCAAACGCGCGTGATCGCCGAACATGCGGCGGACAAAATCCGCAATTGTGCCTTTCAAATCTGCGAAGGTGATGTTCTTGCCGACGGCGAGTCCCTCCACCTGGTTGAACTGGACCTCCGAGCGCGCGGTGATCTGCTCATAACGAAAACACATTCCGGGCAGGGCAATGCGGATCGGCGGCGGATTCTGCGGGTTCATCGCGGCAAATTCGCGCATCGCGCGGATCTGTCCCGGCGACGTGTGCGTTCGCATGAGGATCGGGTTGTCGCCGCGTCCCTCCGCTTCGATAAAGAACGTATCCTGCATGTCGCGCGCAGGGTGATGCGGCGGAAAGTTCAGCAATTGGAAATTTATCTCGTCCGTTTCCACTTCGCGGGAGGTGTATACCTGAAAGCCCATCTCAGCCAGAATGGACAACACGCGCCGCAACTGCTGCGTGGACGGATGCAGCCGCCCGATATGCTTTTCGCGTCCGGGCAGGGTCACGTCCAGTTTTTCCTCAGCAAGGGATTTCTCCAACGCGGTTTGTTTCACCTCTTTGGATTTTTCCTCCAAAGCGGATTCCAACGCCACTTTGACGCGGTTCGCCGCCTGACCAACAACTGGTTTCTGTTCCTTCGGCAGTTTCCCCAGTTCGGCAAAGACCGTCATCAAGGGGGAACTGCGTCCGAGGTTCGCCACGCGCCATGCCTCCAATGCGGCGGAGTCATGAACGACTGCCAGCGACTCCAATGCGGCTTTTTCGATTTCCTTCAATTTCTCCTGCATACATGCCTCCGTATTTCGATATTTGATATTCGTCAATCGATTCCCGGATATCGAGTATCGGATTTACAAACAAAAACCTCCCGTCCGCAATGGGACGGGAGGGAGTTCCCGTGGTACCACCCAAATTCATCATCCATCAGTTGCTTTCCGGATAACGCGCTTTGCGCCGACCAACATCGGCTTCCCTATTAACGCCGGGATTGCGGCTCAGACTACCAAACGCGACATGCTCTTCACCTGAACAGCTCGAGAGGGAACTTCAACTGATTTTGGTCGGGTGCAATTTCACCAATTGCCTTGCACGTCTCTGGCGGCTTCCATCAGCCTACTTTCCTCTGTCACAGCCTTTATCGAACGGCTCGCCTGTTGTGTTGAATTATCCGCAAAAACGGGGAGATGTCAAGAGAAAGGGGAGCATTCAAATGTTGTAGATTCTTTTCAAAAATTCACTCTGTACAAATTCCCAAAATGAACCGCCAAGTCGCCAGGAACGCCAAGAAAAAGAAGAAACTTGGCGGCTTGGCGTCCTTGGCGGTAAAAAAACGAAAAATGTTCTGATAGGCGATTCTACAGAATCTGAATGCTCC
>JAGUZU010000053.1 GCA_020060625.1 Anaerolineales bacterium
ACAGAGGGCACGGAGATTTTTTAAAGGTTTTTCTCTGTGGACTCCGTGATCTCTGTGGTGAAAAAAGGGAACCCCACCAAATACCAAAGAGCCGATAAAATTAGCCTATGGTAACCCCCACTCAACTCAAAATGGGCTTTGAAGGTATCGAGGAAGTTCAACAGGAGGAGAAACCTGAACTTTCCAATGGTCGCGCCAATAAACTAAATCCCAATGACCGCGCATTTCATGATTGGTATCGATTTGTGCTGTCATTTCCGCAGCGCAATAAAAAAACCGCAGGTTCATCGCCTGCGGTTTTTGTTTAGTCCATTGTGCCAAACCAGCCTTTGCGCTCCATCCATTTGACCAATTCCAGCACGGGTGAAACCGTGAACGAAAGTCCCAGGATGATCAACCAGTCTTGCAGTGTCAGGCTGAAGGTACTGAACGGTTCATGCAGCGCGGGCAGATATACCACCAACAGGAGCAGGGCGATCTCCCAAACAACCGCGCGGTTCAGCCATTTGTTCGCGAACGGTTTATCCAGCACCGAATTGCGGTCCGAGCGGAAGTTGAACGCCTTGAAGAACTGGATCAACACCAGCGAGACGAAGGTCATCGTCATCGCCTCCGCCTGACTTCTGCCTGAGTTCATCGCCCAGATGAACAGCCCCAGGTTGACGATTGTCGACCAAGCCCCGCCTGCCAGCATCAACGCCACCACCGGACGGGTAAAGATGCCGGTTTTGGGGCTGCGCGGTTTGCGCTTCATCAAACCGGTTTCCGGCGGATCGACCGCCAAAGCCAGCGCGGGCAAGCCGTCTGTGGCGAGGTTGACGTACAAAATCTGCACGGCGGTCAACGGCAGCGGCAAACCGAGCAGCGCGGAGCCAGCCATCAAGCCGATCTCGCCGATGTTCGAGGAGAGCAGGTACATCAAATATTTCTTGATGTTGCCGAATACGCCGCGTCCCTCCTCCACCGCCGCAACAATGGAGGCAAAGTTATCGTCGGTGAGCGTCATGGCGGCGGCTTCTTTTGTAACGTCGGTGCCGGTGATGCCCATCGCGATGCCGATATCCGCTTTTTTGAGGGCGGGCGCATCGTTCACGCCGTCGCCGGTCATTGCAACGATATGCTGGTTGGCTTGCAGGGCGGTCACCACGCGTAATTTATGGGCGGGTGAAACGCGGGCAAAGACCTCTATCTTTTCCACTTCCTTTTTGAACTGCTCATCAGACATGGCTTCCAATTCTGCCCCCGTGACCACATAACCAATCCTAAGCAGACCCAATTCCTTCGCCACCGCCTTCGCGGTAACGGGGTGATCGCCGGTAATCATGATCGGGCGGATGCCGGCGTCTTCGCAAACGGCAATCGCATCCTTGACCTCGCTGCGGGGCGGGTCGATCATGCCAGCCAGCCCGAGGAAGGTCATGCCTTTTTCGGCGGTTTCAAGCGTCGCGTTTGGTTTTGAAGCGATTGCCAGCACGCGCAGGGCTTCCTCTGCCATCCCTTTCGCCGCGTCCAGAATTTGCTCGCGCCCGCCTTCATCCAACGGTTTCAAGCCTTCCACGGTCAATTGCCAGTCACAATCCTGCAAAAGCACCTCAGGCGCGCCTTTGGCATAGGCAGTGACGCCGTCGCCGGTCTGATGCAGGGTGGTCATGCGCTTCGATTCGGATGTGAACGGAATTTCATTTACCCTTGGATATTCCCCATCGAGCGATTCTTTTTGCAGATTTGCCTTTGCCGCCGCCACCACCAACGCGCCTTCGGTTGGGTCTCCTTTAATATTCCAATCCTTGCCCGAACCGTTTTCCCCGCCGCTGGTCAAAGTGGTATCGGATGCAAGCACGGCAGCCGCGAGCATCTTTCGCAAGGTGTCCGGCAGGTCGGTTAATGGACCGCTTCCATTGCGCGAGAACTCACCCATGGGAGCGTAACCTGCCCCGCTGACCGTGAATAATTCGCCCCCGGTGTATAACTTTCGCACGGTCATTTCGTCTTTCGTGAGGGTTCCCGTTTTATCCGAACAGATGACCGAAGTGCTTCCCAGCGTTTCAACAGCGGGCAATCGGCGGATGAGCGCATTGCGTTTGACCATCTTCTGCACGCCGATGGCAAGGGAAATCGTCACAACCGCCGGAAGGGCTTCTGGAACAACCGCAACCGCAAGCGCGATGCCGAAGATGAGCATTTCGATGAACGGTTGTCCGCGCAGCAAGCCAAGTGCGACGATCAACGCCACCACCACGAACGCCGCGCGCGCCAGTACCGAGCCGACCCTGTCCAGGTTTTGCTGGAGGGGTGTCCGACCGGTTTCGACGGTTTGCAAAAGCTGGGCGATCTTGCCAAACTCAGTCTGCATGGCTGTGGCAGTTACGACACCTTTACCGCGTCCGTAGGTGACAGCGGTTCCAGCGTAGACCATGTTTCGCCGGTCGCCCAAGTCCAGGTCGGAGCCTTGAAGCGGTTCAGTCTGCTTTTCCACAGCAACGGATTCGCCCGTCAGCGCCGCTTCCTCGACCTGCAAATTAATGGATTCGATCATGCGGGCATCGGCTGGGATGCGGTCGCCCGTATGCAAAAAGATGACGTCGCCCGGCACGATCTCGCGCGCGGGGATTTTCACCTCGCTCCCATCCCGCAGCACAAACGCAGTGGGCGCCGCCATTTCGCGCAAGGCTTCGATGGCTCGTTCCGCGCGATATTCCTGAATGAAACCAAGAAACACCGCGAACAACACGATCACCGCGATGACAATCGACTCAACGCCATGCCCAAGGAAAAGCGATAAGACGGTTGCGCCCAGCAGGATCAAAATCAGGACGTTCTTGAACTGCTCGATCAGGATTTCCCACGCGGAAATACGCTTCGCCGCCTGGATTTCGTTTGGTCCGTACTCCCCCAGCCTTTCCTCCGCCTGCGCCTGGGTCAACCCCTCGACCCGGCTTTTCAACTCTTCAAAGACATCTTCAGATTTTTTTGCGTACCAGTTATTCGGTTGCATAAACTCTCCTGAATTCATAACCATCAATTCTCTACCGTACATTTTTCATTTTTTAACCGCCAAGCCGCCAAGAACGCCAAGAAAAACAGCCAAAAGCCTTGAATCTTGGCGACCTTGGCGTTCTTGGCGGTTGCCTTTCGGCATTTGTACAGTAGCGAAACCATCAATAAAAAAGACCACCGCCTACAAGGCGATGGTCTTGCGTTTACTTTCAAACAGCCGGGAAATCTCTTTCCGTCTTGACGACTGTTTTTCCCGAAAAAAGTTCGGGCGCTACTCCCCATCGGAGCAAAAATAGTGTAAATCAAATTTACGGGGAAGTCAATTATGATTTTGTTAATTTTGCGTCAAAATACCGCGCAACTTTCAAAACTGTGAATTTCCGCCCTCCATTACACGATTCCAAAGTTAACATGCGTCAGGTTCACGAGAAGCATCGCCCTCGAACGGGAACCAACGCCCTTCCATACCGCTGATTGAACGTTTATACTTCCCCGCATCGTATGACAATCGAAGCCCCCAACAACAAACGCTGGATCGTCCCGCCTCCCATCACGCCGGAAGCTGATTCCGCGCTATCGGCATTTCCTCCGCTGTTGCGGCAAATCCTATTCAACCGCGGCTACGCCACCGACGCCGACGCCCGCGCCTTCCTTCGCGGCGAGACCAACTTCAGCGCCGACCCATTCCAGATGAAAGGCATGAGCGAAACGGTTGACCGAATCCGCTTTGCCATTCAACGCGGCGAACCCATCGCCATCTACGGCGACTACGACGTGGACGGAGTCACCGCCACCGCATTGCTCGTGGAAGCCCTGCAAAAGCTCGGCGCGGACGCGCGCGGCTACATCCCCAACCGCTTCGAGGAGGGCTACGGTCTGAACACCAACGCGCTGGATGATCTCAAAGCCGGCGGCGTGAAACTCGTCATCACCGTAGACTGCGGCATCCGCTCGCCAAACGAAGCGCTTCACGCGCGAACCATCGGGCTGGACCTGATTATCAGCGACCACCACCACCCCGACGGTGAAAACCTGCCCCCCGCCCTTGCCGTCATCAACCCCAAACAACACGGCGACGTTTATCCCGATAAGGATTTGGCAGGCGTGGGAATTGCGTACAAAATTGCCGAGGCGCTGTTAAGTAACGAGAACAACTCATCTCTTGTTACCCTTAATCCCTTACTCGATTTGGTCGCCCTCGGAACCGTCGCAGACCTTGCCCCGCTCGTTGGGGAAAACCGCGCGCTGGTGCGAAAGGGACTCCGCCAGATGCGCCAAACCACACGGCAGGGACTTTTCTCGCTCGCGGCGGTCGCCGAACTGGCGCTGCAAAAGGTCAACGCGGGGCATATTGGCTTCATGCTCGGTCCGCGCTTGAACGCGGCGGGACGTTTAAAAGAAGCGCTGGCAGCATTTGAACTGCTGACCACCACCGACGTCTTCAAGGCGGGCGAGTTGGCGCAGCAATTGGACATGCAAAACCGCGAACGCCAGCGCATCACACGCGAAATGCAGGTTCGCGCCGAAGAAATGGCAACCAGCGAAGACCCCGATGCCTACCTGCTTTTCGCCGCGCACGAGGAGTTCAATTCGGGCGTGGTCGGTTTGGCAGCTTCAAGGTTAACGGAAAAATACTACCGCCCTGCCGTTGTCGCTTCCAAAGGCGGGGAGGAAACGCGCGGCTCGTGCCGTTCCATTCCCGAATTCCACATCACCGACGCGCTCGACCAATGCGCGGACCTGCTCGTCCGTCACGGCGGTCACGCCGCGGCGGCGGGATTCACCGTCCGCAACGAGAACCTGCCCGAACTGGTCTCGCGGCTGAAAGCCATCGCGGAGGGAAAACTGTCAGGAACGGAACTCAAGCCCACGGTCACGGCGGATGCGGAAGTGTCCCTTGTTGAGATGCGTCCGGAGCTATATGAAAAGGCGTTGAAATATCTCGAACCGACAGGGTATGGAAATCGGGAAGCGTCTTTCGTGGCGCGGAATGTGAAGGTCAAAAACTCCCGCACCGTCGGCGCGGACGGCAGGCATCTCAAATTATCCCTCGAAGATGAAAAGGGATATACGCATGATGCCATTGGTTTCAGGCTGGGGGATTGGCAAAAATCCATGCCCGCCCGCGTGGATATTCTCTTTACCTACGAAGTAAATGAATATAACGGGCGCGTGGGGTATCAATTGAATCTGAAGGATTTGAAAAAATCGTAGGTCACGTTTTTAACGTGATGTATGACAAAATTGAACTTGTCACGCTGCAAGCATGACCTGCATTATTTTGCCTTCAACTCCTCCTCTCTTTCGGGAATCGTGAAGCGGGTGATCGTTGTGTAATCCACAAAGCCGGGAAAAAATTTGTTCATAAATGCCGTGACTCTCCACTGCCAGGGAATGATCCACATGCGGCGCGGACGGCGGACAAGATTCGCCACCGCCCGCCCGACCTGCTCGGATGTCAACAGCATGAATTTTGGCGTGGCAGCTTTGGTCTTGCGTTTGATGCCCGCGTGTTGACTGAACTCTGTCACAACGCCGCCGGGATAAATGAGGGACACGTCAATGCCCCAGGGTTTCACCTCGCGGCGCAAGGCTTCGGAAAACCCATGCACGGCATGTTTGGAAGCGGAGTAAATGGTATAGGTCGGCGTGCCAACCAAACCAGACATCGAACACATATTGACGATGCTCCCGCTTCGTTGTTTTATCATTGCCGGCAGAACCTGCCGCGTGGTTTGAATAACGCCCATCACGTTTACATCGATCTGCGCCTGAATATCTTTGACGGGATCGAGATTTTCCAACCAGTCCAACCGTCCAAAACCCGCATTATTGACCAGTACATCGATCCGCCCAAATCGTCCGAGCGTTTGAGAGACCATGTTTTGAATATCGTCCAATTTGGAAAGGTCGGCTTGGACAACCAATGTTTCCGCGCCCGCGCCCATCGCTTCGATCTCCTGCGCCAGCGCCTGCAGGCGGTCCACGCGGCGGGCGGCAAGTACCACCTTCGCGCCTTCGCGCCCGAATTCGCGGGCAGCGGCTTCGCCAATTCCCGACGAAGCGCCGGTAACGATGACGACTTTACCTTTAATGTCCATGCTGTTCTCCTTTTTTACAGTACCGCGAGATTTATCTCGCCGGCAACATAAATGTTGCGGTACGGCTTACGGACCCCAGCGCGGCTGGTAATCGCAGTAATCGTTGTTCGTTAATCGCCGCACATCGGAGCCGTCCACGCGCATGATGTAAATCTCGCAGCCGTGATCGTCGCCGTAATGCTCGAAATAGGATGTGAAAGCCACCCACCGCCCGTCCGGCGAGATGGATGGTCCCTGAGAGTTGCCGCCCGTCGGCGAAAGCACGCGCGCATTCGAGCCGTCCGCGTTCATGATGAAGACCTCGCGATTCCACGGCTGACCGGAATACGTGACGATGAATTGACCATCGGGCGACCAGTCGCTTCGCCCCCGTATCGCGGGCAGGTCGCTGATCCTTTGCAGTTCACTCCCATCGAGCTTGATTCTGAACAATTGAATCGCGCCCTGCATATCGGAAGCAAACAAAATGGAACTTCCATCCGGCGACCAGGTCGGGTCCCAGCCGGAGGCGTTTGGAATGGGATGCGGGTTGCTCCCATCCCGATTCATCAACCAGATTTGGTTTGAGTTGGCGGTGGAAAGTTTGAAAGCGATCATCGCGCCATCGGGGGAAATTTCGGGTCCGTTGACGTTGCCAATGCGATCCGAAAGCTGCCTGACCACGCCGCTTTCGATTTCGATTTCGTAAATCTCGTAAATGCCTGGCTCGCGGAAAGCAGCATAGACCGCGCTTTTACCGTCCGGCGAAACGGATGGATAGTAGTGCTGTTTCGTGTTGTCGGTTGTCAGGCGGCGGAAATTGGTTCCATCGGCGTTGATGAGGCAGATCTGATTCGATGCCCGCGCTTTGAATATCTGGCAGGTGAAAGCGATCTTGCCCGTCGGTTCGCCTGCCGGATTGGAAGCGGGGGGAGGATCAACTGTCAGCGGAGTGGCGGCAGCGAGCGTGGCGATCAGGTCAGGGGTCGGGGGGGAGGCGCTGGAAGGAAGATTGCAGGCGAAGACAAAGACCATGCAGGTCAACAAAATGGGGGAGAAGCCATTCGTCTTCTTAAAAAGATTCAAGATACAGTTCCTCGCCGCTCAATATTTTTGCGCCGACACTGCCGCATTGCGGGCAGGCGGTCTCTTTTTTCTGTGGGTGATATTTCAGAAAACAGACCATGCACTGCTGCTGGGCGGGAAGGATGCGAACGGTTAGCGCCAAATCTGCAAGCGGGGTTCCGGCAACCAATTCGCGCCACTGTTCGCGGAGCTGCTTTTCGTCGAGCGGGAACAACTCGCCCAACGCAAGGACGACGCGCGCCGGTGGATTTTGATGCAGTTGGTTGCGAATGGCGGAAAGCCGGGGGTGCGGGGACATTGGCGCGATTATAAATGGACTCCATGATAGGGAAGGTATTTAGACCAAATCAGTCCAATTACATTAAAATAAGATTAAAAATTCCAGACGTTTGTCATTCCATAATGTGATTAATAACACATCAAAAAGGAAGGGTAAATCCTTACAATGGTTGTCAACGTTGACACCCGACATCAACGTTTGAATGGACAACGTCATGCTTAGAATAAACCGCCAAACCGATTATGCCGTCCGTGTGGTGCTGGCTCTCTCGAAAAAGCCGAAAGGCACGCGCCTGCCCACCTCCCAGATAGGGCGTGAAATGCTCATTCCCCCCGCGCTCCTTCAGCGCATTGTCGCCGAGTTGGCATCTGGCGGCTTCATCGAAACCCAGGCGGGGCGCGACGGCGGCATTTCTCTGGCACACGACCCAAACCAAATCACCCTGTTGCAGGTGGTGGAGCATTTTGAAGGAACCATCCTGCTCTCCGACTGTGTCCTTCGGGAAGGGGATTGTCCTTTCGAACTCAGGTGTCCCGTCAACTGCCAATGGATTCGGCTGCGCGACCTGTTTCGGAACGAAATGGCGAGCGTGACATTCGAACAATTGGTGGAAGACAGCAAACAGATCGAAGCCAATCTGATTACCGCCTCGATCAACCCGACGCTTGCTCCTGTTTCGAAAAAACCCATCCGCCCCGACAACATGCCTGCATGAACAAAACCCTGCTCCACGTTTTATACGGCATCCTTGCCGTGGTCATGATTTCCGTGTTTGCGTTCAAAGTGTTTCAACCGATTCAGGTCTTGCCGCGCATGCAGCTGGCTCCCGCCTTCAGTTTGATCGACCAGGATAATACCCCCCTCACCAGCGAAGACCTGCGTGGGGATTTTACGTTGTACACAATTACTTACACCAACTGCCCTCCGCCCTGTTACAACATCAATGAGACCATGCAGGAGGTGCAATCGCGGTTGAATGAAGCGCCTCTCGATGGGATCGAGGTCAATTTTGTCACCATCTCCATTGACCCCGACCGCGACACGCCCGAAGCCCTGAACGCCTATGCTCGATCCATCGGCGCGGATATCTCCAAATGGCGGTTTGCGACGACCACGAACAAGTCCCTGCTCAAGACCATCATCGGTTCGGGTTTTGAAACCTACTACGAAGATAAGGGCGACGGCACGTTTGCATTCGACCCTGCCTTCATCCTGGTGGATGGATGGGGCATCGTCCGCTCGGAATATCGGTACGCCACCGAAGTTTCCCTGCCAGACCGAATCCTGCGTCACCTTGGCGTGCTGGCGGAGGAAGTCCACAACAGCACCGGCTCGGCAAAACTGGCGTATGAAGCGGCGCATTTGTTCCTTTGTTATGCGCCATAACTCAAATAAAACATGAAGATAAAATTTTTCATTCTTGCTATTGCGATAATCTTAGGCGTAACAGTCGGGGTTTATTTTTTACGTCCCCACACCTTTCATGGAACTGTGATCCAGTCCCCCGACACCGCCCACGATTTCACGCTCACCAGCGCGGCGGGCGAAGTTTCGCTCAGTGATTTCCGCGGCAAACTGGTTTTGCTTTATTTTGGCTACACCTTCTGCCCGGATATTTGCCCCGCGACTTTGGCAAACGTGGGACAGGCGTTACGCGAACTCGGCAATGATGCGGGGGATGCGCAGCTCATCATGATCTCGCTCGACCCGGAGCGCGATACGCCGGAGAAACTGGCGAAATACACCGCCCATTTCCATCCCTCTTTTATCGGTGTGACAGGCTCGCCGGAACAATTGGCGGAAGTCGCTTCGCTGTACGGCATTTTCTACCAAAAGACCGAGGGCAGCGCGGCAAGCGGATATCTGATCGATCATACCGCCACCTTGCTGGTGATCGACCGCGATGGCTATTTGAAATTGGTATTTCCATTCGGCGTGACCGTGCCGGAGATCGCCGATGATCTGAAATACATGCTCAGGCAATAAGGAGGTGGAACGTTATCAGCGTAGAAAAAAACTCTCTTTTCCACCCCGCAGTTTGCGGCGCCGCGCGAAGCGGCTGTCTAAATCCAATTTTCAATAGGAGAATGAAACATGGCAAACAAAGATAAGGAAGATGAGGAATTCCGCCCGACCGGCACCCTCGCCATTTTGGCGATTTTCGTCGTCACTCTCATCGCAATCTGGGCAACGATCTACATGATCCTTGTCGGACGCGGAGGCACACTATGAGCGCGCACAAAATGCACGTCGATTCCTATGAGCGCAACTGGATGATCTTCAGCGCCGTTCTGCTGGTTGTGTTTGCGACGGCGGTCAGCGTGGCGGCGTTCGGCATGGGGATCCAGGTTCCCGCCCCCGAACAGCGCGTGGACCCGCGCACCGTGGCAACCGACCCGAACAGTCCCTGGTCGAACCCCGGCTTGCGTGAAATTGCGCCCGGAAAATACGACGCCTATATTCTGGCGCGCGCCGTTCCGCTTTGGGAATACCTGCCCAAGGAACTCACCGTCCCCGCCGGTTCCAGCGTGACCTTTTATGTCACTTCCCCTGATGTCCAGCATGGTTTCAAAATTCAGGATACCAACGCCAACTTCATGGTTTTGCCCGGGCAGGTTTCCAAGCTGACCGTCAAGTTCGACAAAGCCGGAACTTACAACTTCATTTGTACGGAATTCTGCGGCGCGGGGCATGGCATCATGTACGGCGCGATTACCGTTACGCCGTAACGCAAGGAGAGACATTATGAATCAATATCAAGTATCCGCAGCGGAAAAGAAATTCATCGGCTCGCACATCCTGGTTGCCATCCTTGCGCTTGCGGTTGGCAGTCTGTTCGGTCCCTTGCAGGCTTTCGAGCACGCGGGTTGGGATTTTTACACCTATCTCAAACCCTGGATTAAATCCTATTATCAAGGTCTCACCGTTCACGGCGTGTTGAACGCCCTCGTGTGGACGACCTTCTTCATCATGGGTTTTTTGACCTTCAATGTCATTTTCGGTCTCAAGCGTCCGCTCAAAAACCCGACCCTTAACAAAGTCGGTTTCTGGATGATGGTCGTCGGCGTTCTGGCGGCTGCCATTCCGATTTTGGCAAACCAGGCAACCGTGCTGTTCACTTTCTATCCGCCGCTCAAAGCGAACTGGGCGTTCTATGTCGGCTTGACGCTGGTCGTGGTCGGCAGTTGGGTGGAAGGCTGGGGTCTGTTCATGACCTACGCCGACTGGCGCAAGGAGAACAAGAGCGAACGCACGCCCTTCGTCGCGTTCGGCAGCCTTGTCACCATTCTGCTCTGGCAGATCTGCACGCTTGGTGTCGCAGTCGAAATCCTGACCATGCTCCTGCCCTGGTCGCTCGGACTGATCGAAGGCGTAGATCCCCAGCTCGCCCGTACCTACTTCTGGTTCACGGGTCACCCGCTGGTGTACTTCTGGCTCCTGCCCGCTTACATCTCTTGGTATGCCATGCTCCCCAAACAGGCTGGCAACGGCAAGATGTTCAGCGACTCTCTCGCCCGCCTCGCCTTCTGGATCTTCCTCGTACTTTCCACCCCGCTTGGCTTCCACCATCAGTACGTGGACCCCGGCGTTCCCCCCGCCTGGAAATTTATCCACTCCCTGCTGACCTTCGGCGTGTTCTTCCCCTCCATGATGACCGCCTTCACCGTCATCGCCTCGCTTGAACACGCGGGACGCAAACAGGGCGGCAAGGGCATCTTCGGCTGGATCGGCAAACTGAAATGGAGCGACCCCTCTGTTACATCCCAATTGCTCGCCGGCATCCTGTTCTTCTTCGGCGGCATCGGCGGCTTGGCGAATGCCTCCTACAACGTCAATCTCGTTTTGCACAATACCGCCTTCATCCCCGGTCACTTCCATCTCACCGTTGCCACAGCCGTCACCTTGAGTTTCATCGGTATTTCCTACTGGCTGGTTCCCTACCTGACCGGACGCAAACTCTGGCAGCCCGCCTGGGCGCGGATTCAGGCATGGGTCTGGTTCGTCGGCATGATCATCTTCTCGAACTCGATGCACGTGCTGGGTCTGCTCGGCGCTCCGCGCCGCGTGCCGCTCGGTCTGGCTCCGTATGTCCCCGCCGAATGGAACAGCCGCCTCTTCCAGGTCGGGTTGGGAGGCGCAATCCTTTTCGTCAGCGGAATCATGTACCTCGCCGTCATGTACAAGACCGCCACGAACAAGGAACGTGTGGAAAGCGAAGTGATTGTCCCCATCGCCGAAGCGATGCAGGATCCTGCCAAGTCTCCCGTTTGGCTCGACCGCTGGGCGCCGTGGATTTACGGCACGCTTGCCCTGATCGTGATCGTGTACGGTCCGCAATTGGTGGAACAGATCGCTAACATCGCCCTCACCTCCCCCGGCTTCCGGGTTTGGTAATTTGAATTCGGGTGACAGTCACCTTCGAGGTGGCTGTCACCTCTTTTTATTGTTATATGACAACCTCCCCGAACAAGAAACAACTGACGGATATCCTCTCCGAACGCAACCCCAGCGTGGATTGGGAAACACGCCTCAACCCCCCAAGCCGACGCCTGCTCGGGTTTCTCGAAGGCATTTCCCTACGCCTTGAAGCGCCCGTCCAATGGCTCATCCACGACCCGCGTTTCAACCCGCTCTATCACACCGGCACGATCACCATCTTCCTGCTCGTCGTCATCCTGCTGACCGGCATCTACCTGACGATGTTCTACCCGTTCGGGTTCACATTCTCATATAAAGCGGTTGCCAGCATCGAAGCAAACATCGTCGGACGTATCATCCGCGCCATGCACCGCTACGCCTCAGACTTGGCGGTCATTTTCGCCCTCCTGCACGGATGGCGCACCTTCTTCCAAGACCGCTTCCGCGGTCCGCGCTGGTTGGCATGGGTGACGGGTATTGGCATGGCGGTGGTCGTCTGGTTCATCGGCATCACCGGTTATTGGTTGATCTGGGATGAACGCGCCGCGCTCCTGAACCAAAGCCTTTTCAAAGTCCTCAGCGGCTTCCGCAGCGGGCAAACCTTCCTCGTGGACTATCTCGTCGGCGACGCGGCAGGCACGGGCTGGGTATTCATGATGATCGTCATCGTGCTGCATCTCGGTCTTTCCGCGCTGGTCGGTTACTTCCTCTGGCTGCATCTCAAACGCATGAGCCGCGCCAAATGGATGCCGCCGCGTTACTGGATGGTCATTTCCGTTTTTGTGCTGCTGATTACGGCGGCGCTTTTCCCCGTCGGCATGTTGCCTCCGCTCAACTCCACGCAGCTCCCCGCCGAAGCCCCCATTGACTTATTCTATTTATTCTATCTTCCCACCTTCCTGCGCGGACCTCAGGCATTATTCTGGAGCATCCTGCTTTTCATCGTCGGCATCTCCCTCGCCCTGCCGTGGATTCTTCCGCGCGCGAAGGAACTCAAACCCGTCCAAGTTGACCTCGCTCACTGCGACGGCTGTACGCTCTGCGAAAGAGACTGCCCATACGCTGCCATCAAAATGGTTCCCCGCACCGATGGCGCGCGCCCGAAATTCCAGGCAGAAATTGACCCGAACTTATGCGTTTCGTGCGGCGTGTGCATCGGCTCCTGCCCCGATAACGCGCTGACCTTCGGCGACATTCCGCTCAACCCGTTGTGGAAGACAACGCTCGAACAAGTAACCGAAAAGAAAAATGTGAAAGTCGTGTTCACTTGTGAACGTCACGCCATACACGGCGTCGGCGCGCATTTCAACGACCCGAATATTCATATCGTGCCGCTGACCTGCATTGCGATGGCGAATCCAAACCTCGCGGCGCAGGCGCTTGAAGCGGGCGCAAGCGACGTGCAATTCATCGGCTGCCCGCCGGAAGATTGCGCCAACCGCGAGGGCAATGTCTGGCTCGATGACCGCGTCAACGGTGAGCGGCTGCCGAAACTCAAGCCGAATTTCATTCCGCAGATTCAAACGGCTTGGGCGGCGCCCACAGACTTCGGTCGGGCAATCAAGACCCAGGTCAAGGAAGAGGCGAATGCGTTCAAGTTGAAACTGAATCAAACGCATCTGCGCTTCGTCCTGCCGCTGCTCGGCGTGATGGCAGTCGTCACCGCATTTCAAATCTGGCTGAGCAATAGACCCACCCCATTCTACGGAGATGACAGCGCGACGCTCGCGATTCAGATGACGCACCACAGCGGCTACGCCATGCAGGACGTGCCACCTCCGCCGACCATCGAGCCTGATCTTACCCAGCCAATTCGCATTACGCTGACGGTGAACGGCGACACCCTCTTCGATGAAACCTACACCGCCACCGATAATCACATCAATCAGGGCGCGCGCATCTTCGAGCAGATTCATCTGCCGGTTGGCAAACATCATGTCACGATCAAAATGTATGACCGCCTCGATGAAAGTTTCGAGCAGGTGATCTTCGATAAAACTGTCACACTCGAACCTCGTCAGGCGTTGACGATCAACTTCCGCGATGTGCATATTCCCGACCCGAAGGCGGGCGAACAGATCTATTACGAAAATGCCGCTGGCGTGAATGCCGGCTGCCGCATCTGCCACTCGTTGACGAAGGATGAACGCATCATCGGACCATCTTTTTATGGCATCGCAGACCGCGCGGGTGAACGTGTTCCCGGCATGACCGCTGAAGAGTACTTGCGTCAGTCCATTTTGGAGCCGAATGCTTTTATTTTGCCCGGCTACCCCGAAGGGCAGATGATCCAAAACTTTGGCGATATTCTGACGGAAGAACAGATTCAAGACCTGATCGCGTTCTTGATGACGTTGGAAGAGAAATAGTGAATGGTGAATGGCGGATAGTTCATCGTCCGCCGTCTAAACAGAGGAAATATGAAACGAATATACTTTTTTACTTTACTGATGGCGCTTGCCCTTGCCGTCACTGGCTGTTTTCCGCGCCGCACTCCAGCCCCGCTCGGCGCGGATGCCCTCGCTGAAAATGTGCCAAACATCCTCGGCTCCTACGCGCTGAATGCCAATGATCCCACCGGCGAACGCTATGGCGGCACACTGTCCGTTTTTGAGGGCGATGCGCCAAACGAATATAAACTGCAATGGCTGGTCTCCGGCGATATTCAAGAAGGCGTTGGCACGCTCGAAGGAAATCAATTGACTTTTACGTGGCAGAGCGTCTCCGGCACAGACCAGTTCCTATCCGGCAATGGCGTGTACACCGTCACCGTCAACGGCGAGCTGTACGGTCCGCGCTATATCAACGGCGTGGCAGAACCGGGCACGGAGAGCGCCTATCCCAACCCGAAATAAACGGGCTCTTTGGTATTTGGTGGGGTTCCCTTTTTTACCACAGAGATCACGGAATCCACAGAGAAAAACCTTTAAAAAATCTCCGTGCTCTCTGTGCGCTCTGTGGTAAATAGAGTATTACCCCACTTA
>JAGUZU010000059.1 GCA_020060625.1 Anaerolineales bacterium
AAGGCGATGTTGGCGCAAGCGAGAGCGGTGGCAGAAGAAAGTTTCATGGGAAAATCTCGTTGAAAGGAGTTGTGTAAAAATAACTTCCGTTTTCCATGCGAGGTGAGCGGGGCTAAAACCACCTGCTCAGTTCATGGAAGTCCTGCGGACTGATGTCACGAGTCGGATTTATCCGACTTTCATGAACGGAGGCAGGACTTTAGTCCGACGAACACCTAGCTCAAATAATTGCTTCACTTCGGTTTGCAATTGTTTTTCCAATTCAACCAAGCGACCATAACTCACGGCTTTGCTTTTCGACGCATCGGCATGGATTTTACCCCCATCCAGGCTCAGGTTGCCCACTTTCAATATCCCGGCAAGTTTTGCCGGCAACAAATCTGCCACAAATTTCACGAATTGGCACGAAAAATTCGTGAAATTCGCGGCTAAATTTGTTCGGCAGAGAAGACTCCACTCTTTACTGTAGCGCTACCCCTCCGCCACCTGCCTTGTATTTCTGATAAATCGGCATCAGGTCTAACTGGGACACAACATCCACGACAAAGCGCGCCAAGTGATTGGCTGGCAATGCTTCTCCAAGACGAATCGGAGTGTTCGCTGTCGTTTCATAATCCGCTTTGATACTTCCTGAAGCAGGCGGCATGCCAGCCCACGTCTGCTGCTCCGCCTGCTGATTTGGTCTCTACCAGACAGAACGTCTCCGTGATCCTGACATGCCCCGTTCCGCATTGTATCCTACTTCGATTCCTTCCCGTTTTTCCTGCTGACAACCTTTGAGCCCATCGCTGCCCTTTCGTAGGAGTTTGCTGCGCGCCTGTTCTTGCTCTCCTCGCCCTTCTCTTTCGCATCGCTTCTTCTTTGCGTTGGTTTTCTTCACCGCTGCATTTCTGTCAACAGGGTTGACAGTGTTTCAACCTATGCTGTATTATATAAAACGCCAAAGGAAATGGCGGACCGACGCGAGTTTCCTTTTTTTCCATTTCCTCCTTTTTCACAACATTAGAATACCCGGCACATCCGAGTACAAATTCGCAGGCGAAGAACCGATGAGCGATGATAACATTCATTTAAGTGTCGAGGGCGTCACATTGAGTTTCGGAGGGATCATGGCTTTGAACGATATTGGGTTCAAGGCGGAGCGGGGCGGGATTCTGGCAATCATCGGGCCGAACGGCGCCGGGAAAACTTCGTTGCTTAATTGCCTCAATAATTTCTATCATCCGGAGCGGGGGAAAATCCTGTACGACGGACACGACCTGACCAAACTTCCGCCATATCGAATTGCAGAGTTGGGGATTGCGCGCACCTTCCAGCACACCGCCCTGTATACCGGACTCAGCACATTGGACAACTTGATGGCGGCGCGTCACATCCACATGCGCGCCGGGCTGCTGGACAGCATCCTCTATTATCCCCGCGCCCGCCGCGAAGACATCGCCCACCGCGAGGTCGTGGAGGAGATCATTGACTTCCTCGAAATGGAACACATCCGCAAGACCATCGTCGGCGCGCTGCCGCACGGACTCCGCAAGCGCGTAGACCTGGGACGCGCGCTCGCCATGGAACCCAAACTGCTCCTGCTCGACGAGCCGATGACCGGCATGAACCTGGAGGAAAAAGAGGACATGGCGCGCTTCATCCTGGACATCCACGACAGGCGCGGACTCACGATCCTGTTGATCGAACACGACATGGGGCTGGTGATGGACATCGCCGACCGCGTCATCGTGCTGGACTTTGGCACCAAGATTGCCGAAGGTTCCCCACATGAAGTCCAACGGAATGAGGCGGTCATCAACGCATACCTGGGGCAGGCGGAGGCTTGATGAGCCGTCTCGATACGCTTCCCAAGAACCTGGCTGCCGCCTGGCAAAAATACGGCGATAAAAAGATCGCCATGCGCCAGAAGGATCACGGCATCTGGCGTTCCTACACCTGGGAGGATTCCTATCGGCAGGTGAGGCAGCTGTCCCTGGGGTTGATGCGGCTCGGACTCGAACGCGGCGACAAGGTCTGCATCATCGGCGACAACGATCCGCAATATTTCTGGGCGCAGCTGGCAATCCAGGCGGTAGGGGGTGTGGCGGTGGGCATCTTCACCGACAGCGCGCCGCAGGAACTCCAATACATCGTGGATCACTCGGACGCGGCTTTCGTCTTCGCCAAAGACCAGGAACAGTGCGACAAACTGCTGGAGATCCGCGAACAGGTCTCGAAGGTCAAGCGCGTGATCTACTGGGACGAAAAGGGATTGTGGAGTTACCGGGAACCCTGGCTGATCGGCTTCGATGAACTGCGTTCCCTGGGGCGCTCTTTGGATGAGGAACAGCCGCATCTCTTCGACCAGTCGGTGGATCAGGGACGCGGCGATGACCTGGCGATCTTCTGCTACACCTCCGGCACCACCGGTTTGCCCAAAGGCGCGATGATCACCCACAGCAGCCTGATCGCCGGCTGCGACAGCGCCCAGCAAGCCGACCCGCGCCTCGAGACGGACGAATACCTGTCCTTCCTGCCCCCAGCCTGGATCACCGAAAACGTGCTGGGGCTGACCGTCCACCTGCGGGTCGGGATGGTGGTCAACTTCCCGGAATCGCCCGAGACCGTGCGCGAAAACATCCGTGAACTGACCCCCCATGCCATGTTATACAGCGCCCGCCTGTGGGAAAACATGATGGGCTTGGTGCAGGTCAAGATCGCCGAAACGACCTGGATCAACCGCCTGCTTTACAAACTGTTCATGCCGGTCGGGCACAAGGTCGCCAGCCTGCGGTACGAACAGCGCAAGCCGGTCAGCCTGTTCTGGCGATTGCTTTACATCCTGGGAGACTTCGCCCTTTTCCACCCGCTGCGCGATAAACTGGGACTGACGCGGGTCAAATCCGCTTATTCGTCGGGCGCGGCGCTCAACCCGGACGTGATCCGCTTCTTCCGCGCCATCGGGGTGAACATCAAACAACTGTACGGTTCCACTGAGGCGCAGGTGCATACCCTCCACGTCAAGGACGATGTGCGCTTCGAGACGGTCGGCGTGCCGCCGCCGGGGCAATTCGTGAAGATCGCCGAGGACAGCGAAATCCTCGTCTGCGGGGGCACTGTTTTTCAAGGATATTACAAAGACCCCGAGGCGACCAAAAAGGCGATCCGTGTGGATGAAGACGGGCAGCGCTGGTTCTGCACGGGGGACGCCGGTCACCTGGACGAAGACGGGCATCTCATCTACCTGGATCGCGTCAAAGAGATGATCACCCTGGCAAGCGGGGAAAAGTATTCGCCTCAGTTCCTGGAAGGGCAATTGAAGTTCAGCCCCTACGTGCGCGACGTGATGACCGTCGGCGGGGAGGAACGCGCCTTTGTCACCGCGCTGATCAACATTGATTTCGAGAACGTGGGACGCTGGGCGGAAAAACGCGGCGTTCCCTACACCACTTTCGTAGACCTTTCGCAAAAACAGGAAGTGTACAACCTGATCCGCCGCGACGTGGAGCGCGTCAACCGCGCCCTGCCGCCCGCCGCGCGCGTGCGCAAGTTTGTGCTGCTGCACAAGGAATTCGACGCCGACGAAGGCGAACTGACCCGCACCCGCAAACTGCGCCGCAGCCTGCTGGTCGAACGCTACCAGGACATGATCGCCGCCATGTACGGGAACGGCAACAGCGTCAGTGTGCGCGCCGCAGTCAAATACCGCGACGGGCGCGAGGGCATCATCGAGACCACCGTGCGGGTCGCCGACATGGAAACGGAGGATACCGGAGCATGAATTGGCAGTTATTACCCCAGTTTGTCGTGACAGGCTTGCTCGCCGGCGGTCCCCTGGCGTTGACCGCGCTCGGCTTGGTGTTGATCTTCAAATCCACCTACATTTTTAATTTTGCCCAGGGACAACTCCTGCTGCTCGGCGCGTTGTTTACCTGGTGGTTTGCGGTCGAGGCGGGATTCCCGCTCTGGCTGTCCATCGTTCTCGCGCTCGTATTTTCCGCGCTGCTCGGTTTTGGGATCGAACGCTTCGCCCTGCGCCCGATGACCGGTCAGCCGCTATTGTCCATCGTCCTGATGACGCTGGGGCTGAGCCAGGCGCTGCACGGACTGGCGCTGCTGTTCTTCGGCGGCGCGCAGCGCAACTTCCCGCAGATCTTTTCAGCCGCAAATCCGTACAAGGTCACGACGCCCTTCATCTACAACGACAACCCGATTGTCATCATCCTGAAACAGAACCTGGTCTGGTCGTTCGTGATCGCCATCCTGGGCGTGCTGGTCATCGGCGCTTTCTTTCGGTACACCCATGCCGGGCTGGCGATGCGCGGCGCGTCTGAGGATCACGAACTGGCGCAAAGCATCGGGCTGCGCATCCACCGCATCTTCGGCGTTTCGTGGGCGCTGGCGGGCGTGGTCGCCACGCTGGGCGGCGTGCTGCTGGCAACCTCCAGCGGCTTGGACCTGAGTCTTTCCGTGGTCGTGCTGGCAGCCTTCCCGGTGGTGCTGCTCGGCGGGTTGGAATCCATTCCGGGGACGATCGTGGGCGGCTTGCTGATCGGTCTTTCGCAGGGACTCGTATCCGCCTCCAGCCTTTCCATGATCCGCAACACGAGCGAAATCATGCCCTACGTCGTGCTGCTGATCGTCCTGCTGATCCGCCCCGAGGGGTTGTTCGGGCAAAAACGCATCGAAAGGATCTGACATGGGAGTCCCTCGCCCTGCGGGTGAATTCGACACCACCTACGCCTACGACATGGCGACCATCCGCCGCAACTGGCAATGGTGGCTGCTGATCGCTTTTATCGTTTCGTTGTATGCGCTGCCGTTCTATGCCAGTCAGAGCATCGTCTCGCTGGTCAACCGCATCGCCATTACGGTCATCGCCATTCAGGGCTTGAACCTGCTCACTGGATACACCGGGCAGATTTCCCTGGGGCAGGCTGCTTTCATGACCACCGGCGGATACATCTCCGCCCTGCTGGTGAATCTGGCGGGCTGGCATTTCCTCGCGGCGCTGCCCGCCGCCGCTTTGGGGGCGGGGATCGTCGGTTTGCTCTTCGGACTGCCGTCCCTGCGCGTCAAAGGCTTTTACCTGACCATGTCCACTCTGGCGGCGCAGTTCATCATCCCCTGGTTCACCCGCAACATCTTCCCGGATATCCTTAACGGCGCGCAGGGAGTGAACGTGCGGGTGCCGTTCATGTTCGGCATCGAATTCAATTCGCCCCAAAAATACATCTACCTTTCCCTGACCGCCCTGGTCCTCACCACCATCGCCGCCCACAACATCTCCCGCTCCCGGCTGGGGCGCGCCTTCATCGCCATCCGCGATCACGACCTGGCGGCGGAACTGCTGGGCATGAACCTGTTCAAATACAAACTTCAGGCGTTCTTCCTGGCGGCGGTCTATGCGGGCATCGCGGGCGCGCTGGCGGCGCACAACATCCGCCACCTGAATTCGGAAACGTTCAACCTAAACAACTCCGTCATGTATCTTGGGATGCTGGTGATCGGCGGGCTGGGCTCGAACCTGGGACCGTTCTTCGGCGCGTTCGTGGTGGAGATGCTGATCGAATTCGCCACGCTGTTCGGTCCCTTCTTCATCACGCTGTTTCCCGCCACGGCGGCTGGGGCGGTACAGGCGCTCAAGCCGCTGTTCTTTGGCGTCACCCTGATGCTCTTCCTGATCTTCGAACCGCGCGGGCTGGCGCACCGCTGGCAATTGCTCAAAACCGCCTGGCGGCTGCGTCCGTTCTCGCATTAGCGCCGCAAACAGGCGTTACAAAACCTTCACCGTGAATTCAAAAGGAGGTGGTGCCAAGCCCCATGAACTATGCGTCTCCATCGTTTGAAGCAAGTGTCGTTTGTTCCACCATTTCTAAGGAGGAGTCCCCTATGCGTAAGTCCCTGTTCACCCTGATGGCAGCGCTGCTGGCTGTTGCGCTGGTTTTGAGCGCCTGTGCCCCGCAGCCCACACCGACCGAACCCCCGCCGCCCACTGCGGCTGCAACCGAGGCGCCCACTGAAGAACCGACCCCCTCAGGTCCCCCCGACCTGACCGGTGAGACCATCACTATTTACCACTTCGGCGACCTTTCGGGTCCGCTGGCAGCCATCACCACTCCGCTCATTCACGGCGCGGAAGACGCGGTGAAGGCAATCAATGAGTCCGGCGGCATCTACGGCGCCACACTCGAAGTCAAGTTTGCAGATACCGGCGGAAAAGCGGAAGAGGCGGTTGCGGCGTATGACCGCTTTACCAGCGAAGATCCCAACGCGCTGGTCATGATCACCTACGGGTCCGGCGAAGCGGAGGCGCTCGCGCAGCGTTTTGCTGAGGATAAGATCGTCAACATCACTGCCGGGCTGAGTTCCAAAGCGTTCTATGGCGCGGGTTCCGGTTACACCTTCGGGCTGGGACCGATCTATCCCGATCAGATGGGCGCCACCATGAAATTCCTGTCTGAAAATTGGGATACTTACAAGCCGTCCGACGCAGGCGATGAGATCAAACTGGCGTATCTTTCCTGGCCCACCGCTTTCGGACAAGGCGGTTTGACCGCCGAAAGCCGGGCGTACCTCGCAGACCTCGGCATCGAGATCGTCGCGGAGGAGACCTATGACGTATCTCCCACCGCCGATACCACCACCGCCATTCTGACCGCCCAGGCAGCCGGCGCCAACGTGATCTGGACCAACACCCTGGCGTTCGGTCCCGCCGCCATCCTGAACGATTTGAACTCGCTCGGTTTGCGCGACCAGTTCGTGGTGGCGGGCGATAATTGGTCCATGGACCTGGCTACCTATGCATTCCTGGCTGAACCCGCCTACGGCGTCGGCTTGATCGCCCCGTTCCCCTACCTGTGGTGGACGGACACCGGTAACACCGGCGTTCAGTACGCCCAGACGCTCTTCACCGCCAACGAGCGTCCCGCATCCGAACACAACGTCGGTTATCTGCTGCTGGTGGCGGGCGTGGACATGACCGTAAAAGCCCTTACGCACGCCATTGACACGGTAGGCTACGAGAATCTCAACGGCGAAGCCGTGCATGACGCGCTGGTCGAGATGAGCCCCTTCGACGTGCTGGACGGCGTGCTGAGGATGGACTTTTCGGGAGGCAGCCGCTCTCCGCACATGTCCCAGATCCGCATGATCCAGGGCGGACCCGACGCCTTCAACGTCCTCCAGGACTGGGCTGAGACCCCGGACCTGCGTCCGCAAGAGTAACACGAGCGGGGGATGGGAGGCGACTTCCATCCCCCTTACTTCATCGCACGGCATACCGTCGCAGCCAATCGTAGGTCACGCTGCAAGCGTGACAGTCACGTTACCCTCTTGCGAGGACTTCGCAAACGTGACCTACAGGATACTGAAGAATCTTCACGGTTGCGACAGATTCTCAAGGGCAATACGATACCATGCTTCTTCTCAATAACATCGAGGTCATCTACAGCGACGTGATCCAGGTGCTGCGGGGGGTATCCATGCAGGCGCCGGAGGGAAAGATCGTCGCCCTGCTCGGTGCGAACGGCGCGGGCAAGACCACCACCCTGCGGGCGATTTCCGGTTTGCTGCGCGCGCAGGAGGGGAAGGTGACGCGCGGCAATATCGAGTTCGGCGGACAGCGTATTGACAACCTGGACCCGGAGAACATCGTGCGCCTGGGGATCATCCAGGTCTTGGAAGGGCGCAGGCTGTTCCGACACTTGACGGTGGAGGAAAACCTGCTCCTCGGCGGCATCGCCCGCGGTGGGATTGCCCGCGACCTGGAGCAGGTCTATGAATACTTCCCCCGCCTCAAAGACCTGCGGCGGCGCGTCAGCGGCTACCTTTCCGGGGGCGAACAGCAGATGCTGGTCATCGGGCGCGGCTTGATGGCGCATCCCAAACTGATGATGCTCGACGAACCGTCGCTGGGGCTGGCGCCGCTTCTCGTCCAGGAAATATTCGAAGAGATCAAAAAAATGAGCGAGCGGGAGGGGATGGCGATCATTCTCGTCGAGCAGAACGCGCGCCTCGCCTTGAAGATCGCGGATTACGCCTACGTGATGGAGAACGGGCGCGTCGTGCTGGACGGTCCCGCCGCGCAGTTGGCGGAGAACGAAGACATCAAGGAATTCTACCTGGGGCTGACGCAGGTCGGCGAGCGCAAGTCGTACCGCGACGTTAAACATTACAAACGGCGGAAGCGGTGGCTGGGGTGAGGAAGGAAAAAAACATGACCGACAAACTCAAACATATTCTCGAACATGCCTACGTCAACGCGCCGGCTGTCAGGAAAATCTTCGATCAGGCGGGACTGAAGCCTGCGGATATTCGCTCCGCCGCCGACCTGGATAAGATTCCGGTCACGAGCAAAGACCGTCTGGTCGAAATGCAGCAAAGCGATCCGCCATTTGGCGGCTTCCTGGCGGTCTCCCTTGAAAAACTACAGCACGTCTTCTTCTCGCCCGGTCCGCTCTACGAACCTCACGCCGGGGAGAGCGCAGTGATGGACACCATCCGCGAGATGTTCACGCTTGCGGGGTTTGCGCCCGGCGACGTGGTCATCAATGCCTTTGGCTATCACCTGATTCCCACCGGGATCGCGCTCGACCAGACTTTCACGGAGATGGGCGCAACCGTCATCCCGGCAGGGGTGGGCAGCGCCGAATTGCAGGTCAGGATGATGCTGGATTTGAAAGTCAGCGGCTACGTCGGCACGCCCTCCTGGTTGATGACGCTGATCCAAAAAGCGGAGGAGAGCGGGCTGTGGCGCCATGGCGCCATCCGCAAGGCGTTCGCGCTCAAGAAAGCGCTCCTATCCGCCGAACCGCTGCCGCCCGCCATGCGCCAGGCGTTCGTCGAAAAATACGGCTTGCAGGTTGCCAACGCCTACGGCACCGCCGAGTTGGGCTTTCTGGCGTACAACCTCGAAGGCGGCTTGAACATGCGCCTGCTGGAGACCTCCATCGTGCAGGTGGTCAACCCGGAGAACGGGCAAACCGTCGCGGCGGGAGAAAGCGGCGAAGTCGTCGTCACGACTTTCAACGAGACGTATCCCCTGATCCGCCTCGGCACCGGCGACCTGGCGATGAACGTGGACCCCGCGCCCGGCAAGAGCCGCCAGGGGGAACGCGCCATCATCCTGGTCGGGCGCGTGGGGGATGCGGTCAAGGTGCGCGGCATGTTCGTGCATCCCAATCAGTTGCGCTTCGCTCTTGGAGGAGCGGCTGGGGTGCGGGGATTCCAGGCAGTGGTCGCCCGTCCGCAGAATCGCGATTCGCTCACCCTGCGGCTCGCCCTGACGGATGATTCAGTGGATCGTCAGGCGCTGAGCGATGCGGTCTCTGCCGGGGTGCAATCCGTCTGCCGCGTCAAAGTGGACGCGGTGGAATTCGTCCCCTGGTCTGAGATTGAGGAGAAGCCCGGCGTCATCCTGGACGAGCGCACTTGGGAATAAGGAAAATTTCTCTACCATACATCTTGTTGATCCATGTCGTTGCGAGCCGCCGCTTCTGGTTTTCGGCGGCGAAGCAATCTCCCTGTTCCCAGAAATGTCCTTGAAAACGGGAGGTTGTGTCGCACGGCGCCACGGCGACGCTTCGGGGAGACAACCCTCGCACAGCGTCCCCTTTGGGGAACGACATTTGTACGGTAGTGAAAGGAAAAAAACATGTCTCTTGAAATCCTGCAATCCCCTGTTGATTTTTTGAAGGCGATGCTTGGGGAGGTTCGCAACCCGGACGCACTGGCTGAATATCAAACCTGGTGGGAGAACGAAGGGACAGCCGTTTCCAGCGCGGTGGATCATGGCGGCACGCCCTGGCTGCGCATGTTCGACCGCTTCGGAACGCGCGTGGACGAAATCCTTTTCCCGCCCGAATACTGGAAGATGCTCAGGAAGGGCTACCAGGCGGGGGTGGTCTGGCGCGCCTTCGAGGAAAAATCCCTGATCCCCGCCTATCTCCTGGGATATGTCACCGCGTTTCACGATACCGGCTTGTATTGCCCATACATCGTATCGCTGTCCACCGCCGCGCCGTTGGATAAATACGGCGATGAAGCAGTGAAGGCGCGCTTCCTGCCCCCGCTGCTCCGCCGGGATGAAACCGTCTGGCAGGGCGCCACCTGGATGACCGAAGCCGGCGGCGGCTCGGACCTCGGCGCATACGTGGAAACCACCGCCCGCCCTGCGGGAGACCGCTGGCTGCTGAACGGTGAGAAGTACTTCGCCAGCAACGCCGGCGCAGACCTGGCTGTGGTGGCGGCGCGTCCCAAAGGAGCGCAGGAAGGGGTGCGCGGATTGGCGCTCTTTCTCCTCCCGCGCCGGCGCCAGGACGGCGGCTTGAATTACTTTATCCGCCGCATCAAGGATAAGATTGGCACGCGCTCCGTCCCCACTGGCGAAGTCGAGTTGAAAGACAGTGAAGCCTACCTGCTTGGTAAACCCGAATGGGGCATTTACCTCATCTTGGAAGTGTTGAACCTCTCGCGTGTCGGAAACAGCATGGCGAGTGTGGCGCTGGCACAGCGAGCCATGTCCGAGGCGCTGACCTTCGCCCGCGGGCGGATCGCCTTCGGCAAACCCATCCTGGAACATCCGCTGCTCAAACGCCAGTTCGAGGAACGCCTGGCAAGCCTCAAATCCGCTTTTGCGCTGGCTTGGGAATCCCTGACCCTGCTCGACCAGGTCTGGCGCGAAACCCCGAAATACCCGGACCGCTATCACCTGTTCCGACTGGTCGCCCACCTCTCCAAATACTGGACCGCCGAACTCGCCGCCCAGACCGCCAAATGGAGCATGGAAGTCCACGGCGGCATGGGCATCCTGGCGGAATTCGGCGTGGAGCGTTTGCTGCGCGAGGCGATGATCCTGCCGATCTGGGAAGGCACGCCCCACCGCCAGATATTGGACGGGCTGGAGGTGATGGAGCGCAAGGGCGCGCACCGCATGTTGTTCGACCACATCGCGCCGTTTGCCCACCCGCAGGAACTGGAGGAAATGGCGGCGCGCGTGGACGGGCTGCTCTCGCTGCCCGGCGAAGAAAAAGAGGCGCAGGCGGAAAGCCTCTTCCGCGACCTGGCGGTATTCACCGCCGATTCGCTCGCCAAACGCCGCTGACGATTATGACCGATTGGCGGCAGCGATGGGTTTCCCGCCAACCTAACTGGCTAAACAACGGCGGGATGCGCCCATGCAGTTTCCCCAGGGTTTGCCGCCTGCGCGCTGTGATGTTATGAAAGCAAGAGGTCGCGCGCCCGCGCGACCTCTTGCTTTCCGTAATCCTTTCCTTTTTCCCATACTCAGTATTTCACGAAAGCGCGTAATTGGCGTTCTCTAACGCCGGTTTTGCGCTAGAGAACGCACACTATGCGGTGTTTTCGTCTGATAGAATGCCTATATCAATGCTGCGGCGGGAATGGCAGCGCTTCTTCACTCTCGCTTTTCGCGGAAGCGATCCAGCGCAGGGTGAGGACGAAGCGCGTCAAGTCCGCCAAGAAAACCCTTAAAACTTCGCGCAATTCGCGGCTAAATCTGTTCGGCAGAGAAGACTCCACTCTTTACTGTGGCGCTACCCGGTAGAGAGTGGCGGGCGGTGCCAGGGGAAACCAAGAGCGGCGGCTCGCAACGACATGATTTGACATAGATGTACGGTAGCAAATGCGCAATCATTGTTTGAGTGGACATTTGCGGATTCTTAATCCCCCAGATCGATCAAGCCCATCTTTACCGCCGCCAGCACGGCTTGCGCGCGGTTGGGTTGCTTGAGTTTTTCAAGGATGTTCTTGGCGTGGCTTCGCACGGTCTCTTCGCCGATGCTCAGTTTGTTTGCGATCTGTTTGTAGGTGTTCGGCGTGGACATGTACTCCAGAATTTCCAGTTCGCGCGGCGTAAGCGAAACCGGCGCGGTCTGCTGCGGCTGGAGCCTGCCGACCACCTTCTTCATTACATCCGGATGCAGGTACGCTTCGCCATGCACCACCGCATGAATGCCATGCACCAGTTCGGCGGGTTCGATGTTTTTCAACACATAGCCTTCGATGCCCGCCGCGATCAGGTCGAAGACCCGGTCATCCACTTCTGTGCCGGTCAGCATCATGATCTTGATCTGTGGATTGGACTTTCGCAGCGCAAGCGCCATCTCCTGCCCGTCCATCTCCGGCATGACCAGGTCAACGAGGACAATATCCGGCTGGAGGTTTTTTGCCGCCTCCAAACCGACGCGTCCATTTTCCGCTTCCCCCACGACCTCCAAACCTGATTCCAGACGAAGGACCATTGCCAGCCCCTTGCGGACTACGGCATGGTCGTCCACGATGAGGAGGCGGATGGGGTCAGGCATGGTGATGCAATCCGTTGGCGGGGAGGTGGATCATGATGCGCGCGCCGGCATTCGGCAGGGAGGCGATCTCACAGTCGCCGCCCATGGCACGAGCGCGTTCCTGAATTCCGCGCAAGCCGAAATGCTCGCGGTTCACGCTTCGTGAAAGGGCGATTTCGGGGTCGAATCCCTTGCCTTCGTCGGAGACGACGAGATAGACCTCCTGGTCTGTCACGGTCAGGCACAGCCGCGCGGATCGCGCGCCCGAGTGGCGAGCCGAGTTGGCCAGCGCCTCCTGCGCCATGCGGTAGACCGTCCTGCGCATGCCGGAGGAGAGGGAGTTGAAATCGCCGTTGTTGCTGAAAACAATGCTGAAGGAATGCGGACGGCAGCAGCTGTTGACGTAGTTGGTCAGGTCCGCCATGAATAGCTCGATGGTGAGCGCGGAGGGCCACAGGTCGAAAATGGAGCGGCGGACTTCGTCGTGGGCGCTGTTTGCCAGCGAGCGTAGTTCGATGAGCTCGTTTTTCACGTCATCCGCTTTTTGTGGAAGCATGTTGATGCAGGCGTCGAGCGAGTAGACGATGCCGAAGAGGGATTGTGCGACGGTGTCGTGAATATCGCGGGCAATGCGGTTGCGCTCGGTTTCGACGGCGAGGCGTCGGGCGCGGTCGATGCACAGGATTGTCGTACCAAGCGCGAGCGCGGCTTGATTCGCCACCGTTATCAGCGTGGATTCGCGTTCCTTTGTGAGTCCGGCTTCATCCACGAGTAAAATGCCGACGGGGTGTTCCCTCAAATAAAGCGGCATCATGAACCATTGGGTTTGAAGAAGCCAATCGTTGAGATGAGAATCCTGGATGAGGGTTTGGTTTGTTGTGGAAAAGGCGCTGCGGTTGAGCAGGGCTTTGACGATCTCGCCGCTGCCGGATTTGAGCGGGAGCGGCTTTATCTTTGGAAAAGTTTCCTCATGCGGGTAAACGAGCCAGCCGCCAAGTTCTTCATGGGCGGGGTCCACCATGGCGACAACGGCTTTTGAAAACCCCAAGTCGGTTGTGACTGCGCCGAGTACGCGTTCCTGCACCGAGATGAGGTCGGGCGCGGATTGCAGCAGAATGGTGAGATCGTGAATGATCTCGAGCTGCCGGTGCGCATGGGCAAGGTTCTCATGCTTTTGAGCCAGTTCGTCGCGGGCATGGGCGAGTTCTTCGCGGGCGCGGGAAATGTCCCTTAACAGAGTGGATGGGTAAGCAAAGAGAATGGGGAACAGCCAGATGCCTGCCAGTTCGCTTGCGCGCAGAATCAAGTTTTCCGTTGGCGTGGAGAAATGGTTTGCAAGCAGGTAGAGGGGTGTGAAAACGGCGGCGGCGGTCAGCGCGCCGCGCATCTGGAAGAAGAATGCCCCAGCCAGCAAGGGGCTGAGCGCATAGAGATAGTAGGGGCTGTTTGTTCCGCCGCTGATGGAAAGGACGAAGGCGGAAAAAAGTATGTCTGCCCCGAGGATGGCGGGATGTTCAATGACCAGTTTGTTGAGCGGGCGGTTGAACAGGGAAACAATGGAATTTGCCAGCAGGACGATGGCGATCACCCACCAGGGCGATAAACGATAAAGGGATGCCTGATTCCAGACGAACAGAACCGGGAGCACGGAAGCCCAGCGATAAAAAACCAGAAATAAGAAAATTCGGTTTGCGCGGAAGACCGATTCGAGGGATTTGATCATGATCCTGCTGCCGGTCAGGGATTATATCCGAATTATCGCGCCTCCCCCGCGCGGGGGAGGAAAAAATCCCATCCGCGCGGGATGGCGATTCGACCGTCTATTTATTATCATTCCACCCAGTCCGAAGGAGGCTTCTATGACCGATGTAATCAAGGAAGATCAGGTATTGGATTGCTCAGGCATGCTCTGCCCCATGCCGGTCGTCAAGACCACCAAAGCGATCAAGGAATTGCAGTCGGGGCAGGTATTGAAGATGATCGCCACCGATCCCGGCGCGCCGCCGGACATGGAGGCATGGAGCAGGCAAACGGGGAACGAAATGCTCCGGTCCATGCAGGAAGACGGAAAATTCATCTTCTATTTGAAGAAAAAATAATCCCCATTGTCCAACTTTAATACGGAGAAAGTACCATGTCAAAATCTGACCCGAATGCTCCAAAGCGGCTTGCGCTGATCGCAAGCAAGGGAACTCTCGACTGGGCTTATCCCCCGTTCATTCTCGCCAGCGCGGCTGGCGCGATGGGATGGGAGGTGGGCATTTTCTTTACCTTTTACGGACTCACGCTTCTTAAACCGGACCTCACGGCTGCCGTCTCACCATTGGGCAACCCTGCCATGCCGATGAAAATGCCCTTCGGTCCCGAAGGCTTCCAGAACATCAACTGGCCCATGCCCAATTTGTTAATGGCAAACGCCCCCGGATTCGAGGCGCTGGCAACCAATTTGATGAAGCAGACTTTCAAGAACAAGGGCGTTGCTTCTGTTCCGGAATTACGCGACATGTGTGTTGACCTCGATGTGCGCATGATCGGCTGCCAGATGACAATGGACGTCTTCGGCTTCAAGCGCGAAGACTTCATCAAGGAATGCGAGATCGGCGGCGCGGCAACCTTCCTCGAATATGCCGCAGACGCAGATGTGCAGTTGTTCATCTAGGAATTTCCCAGGGTCACGCTTAAAGGCGTGACCTACCTTAAAAGGAGAGAATAATGGACAAACTTTCCATTCAAACTGAAATGAAAGGGCTTGTTGCGGTGGTCACTGTCAGCGGCAGAGTCGATTCTGAGACTGCGCCAACCTTGGATGCCGAATTGACCAAAGCAGTTGGCGGGAGCTCCAAGCTTGTTCTTGAACTCAAAGGCGTGGAATACATGTCATCGGCGGGGATTCGCGCTGTGGTGAAAGCTGCACAAGCTGTTGAGCAAAAAGGCGGCGCGGTTAAGATGGCGTCTGCGCCTGAATTGGTGACTTCGATCTTTTACACCGTCGGAATCGTGGACAAAATCAAATCCTATGCAACGGTTGACGAAGCCGTCGCAAGTTTCTAAGTATCAGTAATAAGGAGAGGGCAGTATGAGCGTTTGGAAGACGAACGACCCCGAAGTCAAAAAGATTTTGTACGTTCAAACTCATGGGGAAAAAGACCCTGAGCGGACAGCAACTCCGTTCTTCCTCGCCACGGCGGGAGCAGCAATGGACAATGAAGTCTGCATTTATTTCACCATGAACGGTCCACAGTGTGTGGCGAAGGACAACGGCGAGAAGATCATCATTCCACGCAAGGGCGGCGGCGGCAAAGAATTGAAATTCTTCATCGAACAGGCGCAGGAAATCGGTGTGCGCTTCCTCGTCTGCCAGCCTTCGCTCGACCTGCACGGCTACACCATGGAAGACATGATCGAAGGCGTGGAGATGATCGGCGGCGCGGCATTCAACGACATGGCGTGTGATGCAGATGCGGTGATTGGTTTTTAGTAAATGGAGATTGGTAATTAGTAATTGGGTGCTCGCATTTCAAAATCTCCAATTACCAGTTACCAATTACTTCTTTTAGGAGGCTCGATGCCTACCACACAAGAAAATTGGAACCCCGGCAAAGCACAGGATCGTCATCCCGAAGTTTCATACGAAGAGAAGGAGAAACTCTTTCTCGAAGTGAAAAATGATCCGCGCTACGAGGATTTTCTTTACGGATGCTACGAGTGCGGCATTTGTGTTTCAACCTGTCCTTCGGCGCGCTTCTATGACTATTCTCCGCGGGTGATCGCGCAAGCGATGGCGCGTGAAGACATCGAGCGCGTGTACGACATCATCTCGGAAGATATTTGGAACTGCGCGCAGTGCTTCTCGTGTTTGCGCTGCCCGCGTGGCAACAACCCTGGCGGGCTTGTAACTTTGTTGCGTGAAGTCGCAGTCAAGAACGGACTTCAAGAAACGAAAGACGTCCTGCAAGGCTACAGCCGCGTGATATACAAGGTGATGCTCAAGGGCAATCAAGTCTCGCCCGATATGCTCCAGCCCGACTTCTTCCCCGATTGGGGTCCGTGGGTGGGAGAGTTCTCTAAGAACATGCCCGTGTGGAGAAAAGCTATCCCCGTGGATACCTTGCGCGGCGTGACCGATGCGGCGTGGAAGACCAATCGCAAGACCCTGCTCGAGTTGTACACCATCTGGTTCGAGACAGGCAACATGGACATCATCAAGGAAATTGACGAAGGTTTGCACGATTTACTGGCAGATGTGATGCAGGAAGAACTTGAGGAAGGATAGGTTTATGGGTTGCAAGTTGAAGGTTGAAAGTTCTTAACCTGAAACCTTCAACCTGAAACCTGAAACCTTCAACCTGAAACCTGAAACCTTCAACCTACAAACTGGAGAACTTTATGACCACCACCGTTGAAGAAATCCTTGAACGTAAATCCCATGCAGTGATCCGCGATGCGCAAGTTGCGCCGACGCATGACATTCGCGAAGCCTTGTTTGAGTTGGAAGCCAAGGGCGAGATCATCGTCCAGCGTGTGCCTGAGAATCACGTGGAAGTGACCACCAAGTACGGACGCACTAAGAAGATTCCCATTGACCATACCTGGCATCACAAATCTTGCGGTCAATGCGGACACATCCCTGGGTATACCTCGTCCATTTTCTGGCTTCACCGCCAATTCAATTTGGATTATCTCGACCCTACCGACCAGACCTCCTGCACAGGCTGGAACTACTACGCCTCAGCGACATCGAACGCCGCCGCGCAAGCCGCAGTGATGAGTCGCAACTTCGCCGCCGCCCATGAGACGGGCTATTTTCCGATGATCCACTGCGGAACATCCTATGGACATTACAAGGAAATCCGCGAGCAACTTGTCCATCACAAGGAACTGCGCGATGAAGTCCGCCGTATCTTGGACAAGATGGGCAAACCGCTGGTCATCCCCGAAGAACTTGTCCACTATAGCGAGTGGGTGCATGTGATGCGCGGCAAGTTTGCAGAGAAACAAACCGTGGACATGAGCATGATCACCGCCACCGTCCACCCCGCCTGCCACTATTACAAGATCGTCGCGGAAGATGCAATCTATGATCCTGAAATCTACGGCGGGCAGCGCACTGCGACAGTCACCGCCACGCTCGAAGCGCTCGGCATTGACGTTGCCGATTACTCGACCTGGTTCGATTGCTGCGGCTTTGGCTTCCGTCATGTGTTGGTTCAGCGCGATTTCACCCGTTCGTTCTCCGTTCTGCGCAAGATCGAGACGATGAAGAATGAAGTCAACCCAGACCTGACCGTGACGCACGATACAGGTTGTGTGACCACGCTGGATAAGAGTCAATTCGCCGCGAAGGCGCATGACCGCAAAGTGGGAATTCCCGTTTTATCTGATGCGCAGGTTGCCGCGTTGGCGATGGGAGCGCATCCATTCCGCGTGGTGCAGTTCCACTGGCATTCCACCGATTGGCGTCCGTTCCTGGATAAACTCGGAATCAACTGGCAGAAATATTGGGACGAATTCCAGGGCGATCTCGACGCGATCCGCGCGGGCACGAAATCTGGCATTACGTGGGAAGACGCGGATAAGCCTGTAGTTTATTAAGTCAAAAAATGAAGGTTTCAGGTTTAAAGTTGAAGGTCAATCAACATTTAACCTGAAACCTGATACCTGACACGGGAGAATCACAAATGACATCTGGAAAAATTTTGGTAATCGGCGGCGGACCTGCGGGGTTGGAAGCGGCTCGCTCTGCGGCGGAACTCGGCGGGGAAGTCATTCTCATCGAAAAGCGTGAACGCCTCGGCGGCACGCCCGACCGTGAGGGGTACGCCAAACTCACCCATCACTGGCGCGACGCGTCGGAAGCAATGGGCGAACTCGCGGCGGCTGTTACAAGCAACGCCAATGTGCAAGTGAAGTATCAAGCCGAAGTGAAGGGAATGTCTGGGAGTGCTGGCAACTTTGAAGTCCAGATCGAAGCGGGCGGCGTAGCCGAGTCCCTCAACGTGGGCGCGGTCATCATCGCCACGGGCTTCCAGCATTTTGACCCAGGTCGCGCCACGCAATACTACAACTACTACTCGTTCCCTGATGTCATCACATTGACCGATCTTGAGAAGATGTTGAAGGAACACAACGTCGTGCGCCCGTCGAACGGACAAGCGCCGAAGAAAATTGCGTTCATTCAATGTGTCGGTTCGCGCGACAGACAAATTGGAAATGAATATTGTTCGAAGGTTTGCTGCGGCATTGCCAGTAAGCAAGCGATTGAATTGCGCGAGCAACTGCCCGACAGCAAAGTGATGATCTTCTACATCGACATGCGCATGTATGGCTATTGGGAAAATGAAATCTACTGGCCCGCGCAGGAAAAATATAAAGTCAATTATGTGAAGGGTGTCATCAGTGAAGTGCTCAAGAAGGGTGACCAACTTTTGATCCGCGGTGAAGACACAACGATGTCTCGCCCGATGGAAGTGACAATGGATATGGTCGTGCTCTCGGTCGGCATGGAGCCGAGCGCAGGCACACGCGCCATCGCGCAACTGATGGGCGTTCAACAAAACAAATATGGCTTCATCGAAGCGGGCGGCGCGGGCGGTCTCGATACCGTTGCAACTTCTGTGCCTGGTATTTTTGTCGCAGGTGCGGCAGCGGGTCCTGCGGATCTCGATGATTCGATTTCGCGTGCTGGTCTCGCTGCCGCGCGTGCTGTTGCGATGACTCGCAAGGTCATGGCGTAAGTCGGATTGCCAATCCGACCTACGAAAGACTATGCTCCCTCAGCGACAGAGTCACATCATCAAGCAAAAGACGGGACCCGACGACCCCGAACTGCAAACCAATTTGCAGGAAGCGTTGGGACAAGTCGCGCCTGAGGATGTGATCGCGATAGCAGACGAATTGGCGGAACGACACGCCCGCCTCTTTCTTGGACTTCAAACTGATTCTGCTTCGTTGGCTTCATCCTTCGCTGACATCGCTTCCGCTGTCGCGCACACCAAAGCGAACGCGCGAACAATTACTAATTACTTTTCGCAAGGTGACTTCTCTCTCTTCAACCAATTACTTAACGGCGAAGCGCCCGCCTCTGTGCGAGTGGCAACCTTTGTTGAAAAGTTGAACGCGCTCGATACGCGCCTCGCTCTCGAACTCGCTACTGGACTTTTACACAACACCTTCCCCTCCCAACACTGGCTGTGGACTCGCTGGCTGTGGGATCCGACCGTCGGCACAGGCATTCTGCCTTTGCTGGTGGGCAGCACGCACAACCTCAACGCCGAAAATCTCGCGGACGGATATGCCCGAGTCGGCGCGGTAACAGCGATGAGCGTCAAGTTTGGCGAAGGAACTGGTTTGTTTGTTGACGAGTTAATGAGTAACGAGAAACGAGTGCCGTTTGCAAATAGTGCATTTCTGGCGTGTGCTTACAGTGTGTATCTGTACGGCACGACGAGTTGGCGATTGAGTAGAGAGTTCAACGGTCTATTGCCCACCCTGCCGAATATGGCGAGACGGTTACTTGGATTGAAGAAATCACCCTCACCCTAACCCTCTCCCAAAGGGAGAGGGGACTCCCTTCCCCTTCGGGGGAAGGGTCGGGGATGAGGGCGCGTTACGGCACGAAGCAATTTTGAATACAACAGGAGACCATCCTTCATGGCACAGAAATACGAAAAAGCAATTGCAATCGAAAAAGACAACATCGTTGTAGATGGGATTGATGTTTCTGGTCACTGGAACCGCATGTTCGAACAACGGGTGATTACCGAGTACACGCCCGAACTGATCGAAAAGATCGCGGACATCCCCAACGCGGAATCATTTGCGAATTGTTATCAGTGCGCCAAGTGCGTCGCCGTCTGCCCCGTGGATGTGGTCGGGAATTACGGTCCGCGCAAGTTGTATCGCTATGCCCAAACAGGCATGGATTTGACCGAAGCGCCCGAGTTGTGGCTTTGTACCACCTGCGCCAACTGTCTACGGGTGTGTCCCAAAGAAGTGAACATGGTCAAGATCATGCCCGCCGCACGCGAACAGGCGATCTTGGATGGCAAGTTCGTGCCGAATGAATTACAGCAAGCATTCGAGAATACCGCCAAGAGCGGCAACCCGCTCGGTCAGCCTCAGCGCAAACGTGACGCGTGGATCCAGTCCGCGGGCGTGCCTGTGCCGATCATCAAAGATCTCGGTCGCAAAGTGAACGTGCTTTGGTATGTCGGCTCGTATCCTTCGTATCATCCACGCGGCATTGACGCGGCGGCTGCGGCGGCGCGGATCTTCAACGCGCTCGGCATTGACTTTGCCATTCTCGGCAAGGAAGAAAAAGACGACGCCGACTCCCAGCGCCTGGCTGGTGAGAAGGGTCTGTTCGAGATGATGACCGAGCAAAACATCGAGACCTTCAATAAATATGAATGGGACGAGATGGTTGTCACAGGTCCGCATGAGTTGAACGCGTTCAAGAACGTGTACCCAAAGTATGGCTTTGAACGTCCCGTTGTTCACTACAGCACCTTCCTTGCACGTTATCTTGACCAACTCAAGCCGTTGCTCCAGCACTCTGTAGAAAAGAAGATCACCTATCACGATCCGTGCTATCTCGGGCGTCACAACGGCGAATATGAAGCCCCACGCAAACTACTCGAAGCCATCCCTGGCGTGGAGTTGGTGGAAATGCAGCGCAACCGCGAGAACGGTTACTGCTGCGGCGGCGGTGGCGGCGGCATGTGGATGGACTCATTCACCGCCAAGCACACCACCATGCGCCTCTCCGAAAAACGCGCGATGGAAGCCGCGTCCACGGGCGCAAACGTGCTGGCAGTCGCTTGTCCCTTCGAAGTCTCGCGCTTCACAGACGCGGTCAAGTCCACGGGCAATGAGCATGTGGATGTGTTGGATATTTTGGAATTGTTGGATAAGTCTATGCGTGGTGAGTAATTATTGGGTTGAAAGTTACAGGTTGAAGGTTGAAAGATGTAACCTGTAACCTTCAACTTGCAACCTGAAACTGATACACAGGAGAACTGAATGAATATCGTAGTAGCCATCAAACATATCCCCAGTATTGCCGATGACCTGCCCGTCAGCGGCAATACTGTGGACTTTGACTCGGTGGATTTCGTGCTGAACGAATTCGACGAGCAGTCCATCGAGCAGGCTGTGCTGGTGAAGGAAGCCGTCGGTGGGACGGTGACCGTGGTCGGGGTGGACATGATCGGGGAGTTGGACGCGGTGCTTCATCTGGCGCTTGCCAAGGGCGCGGATAAAGCCGTCAAGATCACGGGTGATGATCCCGCCGCAGATTCGCACACTCAAGCCAAATGGCTGTCGGAAGCGATCAAAGGTATGTCAGCGGATATTATCTTCGCGGGTGTGCAGGCTTCAAATGACCTCGACGGTCAGATCGGACCGATGCTTGCAGCGTATCTCGATATGCCGTACATCGGCGGAGTCAGTTCGGTGGAAGTGGCGGGCGACTCAGCCACGGTCAACAAGGAATTTGCGGGCGGGGTCGGCGCAAAATACGAAGTGTCGCTGCCGATGGTGGTTGGCGTACAGGCATCCGTCAAGCCGCCGCGCTATGCACCTGTGAGCAAAGTCCGCCAGGTGGCGCAAACCGCGACGATTGAAAAGGTGGCTCCATCTGGCGAAGTAAGTTCAGGATTGACAATGAAGAAGATGGCTCCGCCCGTGGTGACGGGTCATGCCGAGATGATCGAAGGTTCGTCGAAGGAAGTGGCGGCGAAGATCGTGGAGTTGTTGAAGAGCAAGGGGTTAGCTTGATGTCGTTGCGAGGAGGGCGCTCTTCCCGACGAAGCAACCTCCTGATTAACGGGAGATTGCTTCGCCAAAGAGCGGCTCGCAATGACATATAACAAGGAGAAAACATGAGCAATGACATTCTCGTAATCACCGAACACATGGATGGCAAGTTCTCTGATGTGTCGTTTGAAATGGTAGGAAAAGCCAAGGAGTTGGCAAATGCCTGGGGTGGGCAATCAATTGCCGTCGTAGTCGGAGGCGGGGTTTCATCCAATGTCTTCGCGTCTGATTCGACGATCCATGTGGATGATGCGGCGCTGTCGAACTTCAATCCCGAAGCGTATGGCAAAGTGATCGAAGCGTTGGTCAAAGAAAAATCGCCGAAGGTTGTGATGTTCGGCTGGACGGCGACGGGCATGGATCTGGCGGCGTGGCTTTCGGCGAAACTTGGTGTGCCGTGCGCGGCGTATGTGAAAAATATCGGCGCGGATATGACGATGAGTTGCCAGGCGTATGGCGGCAAGATGAGCGCGGATGTTTCGCCCGAAGGCGACATGGCAATTGCGGCGTGTCTCGCGGGGTCGTTCCCCGTGGAGGCGGGTCAAGGCTCGACGGCTGCGACAACAATGGCTTCACCTGTTGACCTGGGTTCATTAAAAGTGAAATTTGTCGAAGCCATCAAGCCCGCTGGCGGTGATGTAGACATTACTTCGCAGGTCAAACTCGTTTCAATTGGGCGCGGTATCGGCGGCAAGGAAAATGTGGAACTCGCCGAAGAACTCGCGGGAAAGATCGGCGCGACGGTATCCTGCTCCCGCCCCGTGGTAGACGCGGGTTGGCTGCCGCGCACGCGTCAGGTGGGCAAGTCGGGGTTGAAGGTCAAGCCGAAGTTGTATCTCATGCTCGGTATCTCTGGCGCGCCTGAACATCTCGAAGGCATGAAGAGCGCGGAGTTGATTATCGCAGTCAACACCGACAAGAAGGCGCCGATTTTCAACGTGGCGCATTATGGCGCGACTGCGGATCTGTTCGAAGTGGCTGAGGCGATGTTGGAGTTGCTATAAATCTTCGATACTCGATATTCGATATTTGGTTTTCGAATAACCAATATCGAATATCGAATATCGAATATCGTTTTTCGTTTTCGGGAGGGTACGTTGCTCACACTGGTTGAAAAAATCATCTTCATCCTGCTGGCGATCACGGCGGCGGGGTTTACGTTTCACGGGTTCAAGGTCATCATCGACTCGATTCGCAAGGGGCGACCTGCGCCTGAGTTGAAGGATGTGCCTGGAAGTTTGGTCAAAGCCGCGATTGCGGTTCTGTTTCAGCAGACGATTTTCAAAGCGCGCAAAGTTCTCAGCGCCATTCACATGGGACTGTTCTTCGGTCTCATCACCTATGCCGTCGTCAACCTTGTGGATGTGCTGGAAGGACTTGTGCCTGGTTTTGAGTTGGTGTATGGCGGCAAACATTTGCCCAACGCGCCAACGGGACTCATCAATGCCTTCAATCTCATCGCCGATGTGATGAGCGGATTTTTGCTGATTGCCATCATCGTATTCCTTGTGCGTCGCTTCATTCTCAAAGACAAGGCGCTGGAGTATCGCGATAATGTGCTGCTGAATCCGAAGGTCAAGGCAGGCGGGCAGGCAAGAGACTCGCTCACCGTGGGCGTGTTCGTCATCATGCATGTCGGTGCGCGCTTGATGAGTCAGGCATACCGTCTCGACGCTGGCGCTGACCCGTTCATGCCCATCGCGAGTTTCCTCAACAGCATGTTCGGCGCGTCGGAAGTCGGCGTGCATGTCGCGTGGTGGATTAGCCTCGGCTGGGTCATGTTCATCATCCCCTACCTCTCGCGCAGCAAGCACACGCACTTCTTCATGTCGCCCATCAATCTTGGGCTTGCCAAGCAAAATCCGCGCGGACAACTTGACCCCGCGATTCCGCTCAAGGTCATTGAAGGTCAAAAGTTCGATCCTGGCGCGAAGCAGATTTACGACCTCGCCTGGACGCGCGTGATGGACGCCTACGCCTGCGTGCAATGCAATCGCTGTCAGGATGTCTGCCCCATGAATTTCGCCGAAGGCGCGCCGCTCTCCCCTTCGGCATTGGAAGTGAACAAGCGTTATCTTCTCAAGGAAGCGACCTTCGGCTCTCACGCCGACCGACTCCTGCTTCCGCTTACTGAGACAGTTATCTCCCCTGAAGCCGTTTGGTCTTGCACAACCTGTTACGCTTGCGTCCGCGTGTGTCCTGTCGGCAACGAACCGATGGCAGACATCGTGGACATCCGCCGCCGCATGTTGATCGACGGCTACGAAATTGACAGCGGCGTGCAGAACGCGCTCCAATCTCTCGCTACCAACGGCAACTGGATGAGCAAAGGCAAACGTCTGCGCGGACGCTGGGCGAAGGAGATGGAATTCCCCGTCAAGAATGCAACCGAAGAACCTGTGGAGTATTTATGGTTCGTCGGTGATACTGCGTCCTTCGATGAGCGCGTCATCCCGAACACCAAGATGGTTGCGCGGCTCTTCAACCAAGGCGGCTTGGACTTCGGCATTATGTACCAGAACGAATCCAACTCTGGTAACGACGTCCGCCGCGTGGGTGAAGAAGGTCTGTTCGAGCAACTCGTCGAGCAAAATATGGCGGCGTTTGGCAAAGCGCAATTCAAGCAGATCGTCACCACCGACCCGCACTCGTTCAACACGCTCAAGAACGAGTATCCGCAATTCGGCGGGAAATTTGAGGTCAAGCATTACACCGTGACTTTGCTCAAGTTAATTGAAGAAGGCAAACTCACGATCAAGAACAAGTTATCGAATTACAAAGTCACCTTCCATGATCCGTGTTATCTCGGACGCTACAACGGCGGATTCACCGCTCCGCGCAAGTTGCTTGAACTGCTCGGCGTGGAATTTGTCGAAATGCCGCGCAACTGCGAGAACTCGTTCTGCTGCGGCGCAGGCGGCGGTCAGATCTGGATGGGCAAGGTTGCGCCTGGTGAACGTCCTGCCGAGAACCGAATCAAAGAAGCGTTGACCACGTTTGAAGTAGGTCGGATTGCCAATCCGACCTACCAGAAGACCCAGCTCTTCATCGTCACCTGTCCCAAAGACATGATCATGTACTCCGACGCGGTCAAGACGACTGGCAACGAAGGCAAGATCGAAGTCCGCGACATCATTCAGTTGGTGGCGGAAGCCGTCGGTGTGGAAGAGCCCAAAGTGGCAGAAGCAGTTCCAAGTCCAGCATGAGGCGATATTCGATACTCGAACATCGAATACTCGAATAACAAATATCGTCATGTTCAAATGTCCTTATTGCGAGTTTGAAGGAAAAAGGTCTGAGGTTCATAATCACCTTGCTGAAAAACACGGTGATACGCTGGGTGTGCGCGTGGATGAATTTACAAAGCACACGTTTTACGTGATCACCTGTCCCGTTTGCGGCGCGAGTTATGAACAGGTCACAAAAAAGGCTCGCCGCGATCCGAGTTTTGTGTCAGAATATGAATACGAGATTCGGTTGGTTGTTTTCGATCTACTTCTGTATCACCTGCAAGGTGAACATGATTTACCCTCACCCCTGCCCTCTCCCGAGGGGAGAGGGTGAAATAAAGGAGAATAAAAAATGGCAACAGTTCGTGGATGTAACATTCCTGAAAATCTCTACTACTGGGTGGAGAAGCACGCCTGGGCATTGCCCATGGACGATGACACAGTGAAGATCGGCATCACCGATGTGGCGCAGAATTTGGCGAAGGGCATTGTCAATGCCACGCCGAAGGAAGCGGGACGAACCGTGCAGAAAGGCAAGTCCGCGGGGACGTTGGAAAGCGGCAAATGGGTGGGACCTGTCACGTCGCCAATCACAGGCGAGATCGTGGAAGTCAACGAGATAATGAAGGGCAAACCTTCGCTCATCAATTCTGATCCGTACGGCGATGGCTGGTTCGTGAAAGTCAAGCCAACCGATTGGGCTGGCGAAAGCGCGTCGCTGTTGACGGGCGAAGCAGCCGTGGCGGCATATCAGAAATTTATGGAAGAGCAGAATCTCAATTTCGAGTAAATGAGTTGAATGGTTGAAGGTTGCAAGTTGAATGTTTGACCTGCGACCTTCAACCTTTGACATTCAACCACCCATGATCTTCTACGCCTGCGACATCCCCGAAGACCTCTACTACGACATCGAGCGCGATGTGTGGATTCGATTCGATGGCGACCTCGCGACTCTCGGCATGACCGATGTTGCCCAAACCCGTTGCGGAAAGTTCGCCGCGCTCAGTTTTCGTGAAGTGGGCAAGAAAGTGGCACAAGGCAAAGCGCTGGCGACCATCGAATCCGCCAAATGGGTGGGACCGTTCCCCGCGCCGTTCTCGTGTGAGATCGTGGCGACGAATGAAGAAGCGTTTGCAAAGAACATCTTGCTCGCCAACAAAGAACCGTACACCGATGGCTGGCTTGTGAAAGTAAGACCGACGAATTTGGAAAACGAGCGCGGTCACCTTGTTACAGGTGATGAAGCGGTTGAGAAATACAAAGAGAGAATCAAAGAACTGAAAGTTAATTGTTTGAGATGTATTGACTAGCATGTCATTGCGAGCCGCGCTCTTGCTCTTTGCGGCGAAGCAATCCCCTAGCATGTTTGGAGATTGCTTCGGGCGGAAAGGCACCGCCCTCGCAATGACGTAAAACTAACTTAGAGGAGAATCCCAATGTCCAAGAAAATCCGTTTGCTCTATATGGAAGGCGTATCCCCGCTCCGCTCGCAGACCGTTTATCACGCGGTTGGGTATGCCATGAAGGAAAGCACGCCGAACACCATCATCATGGTCTCGCCGAATGGACCGTATGTGTCCATTGGTTACCATCAGGATATCCAAAAGGAAGTGGACCTGGATTACTGCGAAAAGCATAACCTGCCTGTTTATCGTCGCGAAGTCGGAGGCGGCGCGGTGTACTTGGATAACGGTCAACTCTTCACGCAGTGGATCTTCCACAAAGAAGATTTGCCTGCCACGCTCGAAGAACGCTTCAAACTTTATATCGACCCGCTGGTGGATACTTATAAAGAACTTGGCATTCCTGCCAACCTGCGCCCCATCAACGACGTACATGTCAACGGCAAGAAGATCGGCGGCACAGGCGCGGCGCAAATGGGCATTGCGGAAATTCTCGTCGGCAGCCTGATGTACACCTTCGACAAGAAAACCATGTCGCAGGTCTTGAAAGTCCCCTCCGAGAAAATGCGCGACAAGATTTTTGAATCCCTCGAAGCTTACATGACGACCATGACCGAACAACTCGGCTCCACGCCTGACCGCGCGATGGTGAAAGACTTGTACATGAAAAAAGTCTCCGAAGCGTTGGGCATGGAAGTCTACGAAGGCGAGTGGACAGCCGAAGAAGAAGCGATGGCAAAAGAGATCGACGCGCGCTTCACATCCGACGAATGGCTGTACCAGAAGGGTCAACTCAAGCAGCAGGGCGTGAAAATTCATCAGGACGTCCACATCGTCGAAGCGGCATTCAAGGCACAGGGCGGTCTGATCCGCGTCATCGCCCGCCTGCATGACGGTCGCATTGACGACGTCACTATCTCTGGCGATTTCACTCTGTTGCCCGTCTTCGCTCTCGGCGCGCTCGAACAATCCCTGCGCGGTGTCGCTGCCACGCCTGAGAATCTCAAATCGAAAATTGAGGAAGCGTACTACCGCCTCAACATCCAGTCCCCTGGCGTCACACCCGCCGATTTCACTACGGCGATCATGAATGCCGTAACGCCGCCGCAAGCCGCTTAATCATCTCACCACAGAGAACACAGAGCGCACGGAGAATCAAAAAGCATCCCTGTGATCTCCGTGAACTCTGTGGTGAAAACTCATCCTTCATAATTCATCCTTCATTCTTTCAAATGACTCAAAACTACGGCTTCCTCATTGACCAATCCAAATGTATCGGCTGTCATGCCTGTTCCACTGCGTGCAAGTCCGAGAATCAAGTGCCGCTTGGCGTGTATCGCACGTGGGTCAAGTATGTGGAGACAGGCTCCTACCCCGATGTGCGCCGCCGCTTTCAGGTGACGCGCTGCAACCACTGCGCCAACCCGCCTTGCGTGCGCATCTGTCCCGTGACGGCGATGTATCAGCGCGACGATGGCATTGTTGAATTTGATCCGTCCATCTGCATCGGATGTAAATCCTGCATGCAAGCCTGCCCCTACGACTCGATCTACCTCGACCCCGAAACAAACACCGCCGCCAAATGCACTTTCTGCGCGCATCGTTTGGATGTGGGACTCGAACCCGCCTGTGTCGTGGTCTGCCCCGAACATGCGATCCTCGCTGGCGACTTGAACGACCCCGCTTCGGAAATAAGCCGAAAGTTGTCCACTGCGCAAGTGACCGTTCGCAAGCCTGAGCAGGGGACGGGTCCCAAACTGTTCTACATCAACGGCAACGACTGGTCGCTTCATCCCTCCGCCGCGCAGACTCATGACTCGTACGTGTGGGCAGACAAGGTCACGGAGCAAAATGTCTCGGCATATCAATTACCTGTGATCAGCGGCGGTTCGGGTGAGAAGCCGAAAGCCAAATCGGGCACACCGATTCGCACGCCACAAACGCAGGGACAGCCGATGAACGGTCCCATCCAATTCGGCGGACGTGTCGCCGAACACATGGTGCAAACTTCGTATACGGCACAGCACAAGATCAATTGGCATTGGGAATTGCCTTCGTATCTCGTAACGAAAAGCATCGCGGGCGGAATTTTCATGCTGTTGAGTCTCGGCTCGATGTTTGGTCTTTTCAACTTTGACTCGGCGACCTTCCTCGCCGCAGGCTTCACCGCGATGGTCTTCATGCTCATCACGACCATCCTGCTCATCAAGGATTTGTCACAACCAAAACGATTCCTGAATATTCTTTTACGTCCACAATGGAAATCCTGGGTGGCGCGCGGCGCGTACATCATGGTCACATTCACGGCTGTGGCTGGGTTGTGGTGGCTGCTCGAAGCGGGCGCATTCTGGAACATCCTCCCTGCGGATTTTGTCGAAAGCATTCGTCCCATCGCCGCGTGGATCGTCTTCCCATTTGGGTTGGGAGTGGTGATTTACACTGCCTTCCTGCTCGGTCAAGCCGAAGGGCGTGACATGTGGCAAAATAATTTACTGCCCTTCCAACTCTTCGCCCAATCCATGATGGTGGCAAGCGGCGTGTTCTTCGTCCTGAATCTCTTCGTCAACTTCCCCGCCGACCTGACTGCTTTGCTGACCGTTCTCTTCCCTGCCAGTATCGCTGTCAACTTGCTGATGACCTTCGCGGGCAAACTCAACTCCTTCCCCACCGACACTGCCATGCTCGCCTCACGTGAAATGACCCACGGCAAATTCCGCAATCATTACTGGTGGGGCGGCATCGCGCTGGGACACGTCATTCCGCTCGTATTGATGATCGCCTTTGCGCCTGCACTCCCCGTCGCCGTGCTTGCCACACTCGCCGGCTTGTTCTTCTACGAATACGCCTTCGTAATGGCGCCGCAGTATATTCCGAATTCTTAGTCGGTTGAAAGTTACAGGTTGAATGTTGAAGGTTTTCAACTTGCGACCTTCAACCTGAAACTTGGAACCTGACACTTGGAACCTGACACCTTATGACCAAAATCCCTCAAACCTCCGCCGGAACCGCCGTCCCGCAGTTTGCCGCGTCCGACCGCAAGCCCATCAAACTGACCGAAGTCGTCCACCCTGATGGTCGCATCAGCCAGTATCCACCCACCGATGTGTGGGATGAATGGGTGGAATGGGATGGTAAGGAATGGCCCAAGAAAGTCGCGCGGCGATACACGCTCGTGCCTACTGTTTGCTTCAACTGCGAATCCGCTTGTGGACTGCTCGCTTATGTGGACAAAGACACCTATGAGATTCGCAAGTTCGAAGGCAACCCTGTCCACCCTGGCAGCCGTGGACGCAACTGCGCCAAGGGACCCGCGACTCATAATCAAGTTTATGATCCCGAACGGATTTTGTATCCTCTTAAGAGGGTCGGTAAACGCGGCGAAGGCAAATGGGAGCAAATCTCTTGGGAGCAGGCGTTGACCGAAATTGCCGAGAAAATGCGTGAGAGCAAATTGCGCCGCCCGAATGGAATCGTCTATCACGTGGGTCGCCCAGGCGAAGACGGATACGCCAACCGCGTCGTGCAGACCTGGGGCATGGACGGTCACAACAGCCACACCAATATCTGTTCATCATCAGCACGCGCAGGCTATAACTTCTGGCTCGGGCAGGATCGTCCCAGCCCAGACTTTGCGAATGCGCGAGTGATCCTTCTGATTTCAAGTCACCTCGAAACGGGACATTACTTCAACCCGCATGCGCAGCGCATCATCGAAGCCAAAACGGATGGCGCGAAACTCATCACCTTCGACCCGCGTTTGAGCAACACCGCTTCCATGAGCGATGTCTGGCTGCCGACTTACCCTGGCAGTGAAAATACGATTCTGCTTTCGATTGCGAATCATTTGATTCAAAATAATTTGTACAACAAAGACTTCATGCAGAAATGGGTCAACTGGAAGGAAACACTAAAGGCAGTAGCCAGTGGTCAGTTATCAGTAAACAGTGAACAACTGTCGGCGGAGATAAAAGAGGCGTTTAACGTTGAACGTTCAACGTTAAACGTTAAACACTTCGACCTGTTTGACCGTCTCCTCAAAGATTTATATTCCGAATACACGTTTGAACGCGCCGCAAAGGAATCCGAAGTTCCCATCGAACGCATCGAGGAAACGGCGCGGCTGGTTGCCAATTGCGAAGGCAAACTTGCCACGCATGTTTGGCGTTCTGCAAGCGTTGGCAATTTGGGCGGATGGCAGGTGGCGCGTTGTCTGCTCTTCCTCAATGTGCTGACGGGAAGTGTCGGCAACAAGGGCGGCACCTCGATGACGGGTTGGAACAAGTTCGTACCCAAGCCGTTCAAGGGTGCGCCCGCTCCCGAAACTTGGAACGAACTGCACTATCCCATCGAGTATCCGCTTGCGCATTACGAGATGTCCATTCTTTTGCCGCACATGCTCGAAGAAGGGCGCGGCGACATCGACGTGTATTTCACGCGCGTTTACAACCCGATGTGGGTCAACCCTGATGGTTTCATGTGGCTCAAGGCGCTCAAGGATGAAGACTCGAAGATCAAATGTTATGTCGCGCTCACGCCCACGTGGAATGAAACCGCATGGTTCGCAGATTATGTTTTGCCAACGGGTCATGGACCCGAGCGTCACGACTTGATGAGTCAGGAAACGCACGCGGGGCAGTGGATCGCGTTCCGTCAACCTGTGCGCCGCGTTGCGATGGAACGCGCGGGCATGAAGGTGGACTTCACCTATCAAGCCAACCCTGGTGAAGTATGGGAGGAGAACGAATTCTGGATTCAACTCTCCGCGAAGATGGACCCCGATGGTTCGCTTGGCATTCGTCAGTGGTTCGAGAGTCCGTACCGCCCTGGCGAGATCATCACCGTGGATGAATACTATCAGTGGATCTTTGAGAACTCGGTGCCAGGTCTGCCTGAAGCCGCCGCAAAAGAAGGATTGACTCCGCTGGCGTACATGCGCAAGTATGGCGTGTTTGAAGTGAAAAAAGAAAATTATGTTCCGTTTGAAAAGGGAATCGGTACATTGGTAAACGGTAAATTGGTACAGGGCAATGACCAATCTACCAAGTCCCAATCTACAGTCATAGTTGACGAACATGATCGTGTTCTGAAAGATGGCCATGTTGTTGGCGTAAATATAGACGACGAAGTCAAAGCAGGCTTCGATACGCCGTCCAAGAAACTTGAATTCTTCAGCGACACGCTCGCCAATTGGGGTTGGAGTGAAAAAGAAAACGTCATTCCGTGGTCAGTGAAGAGTCACGTCCACCCCGATACGATTGACCGCTCCAAAGGCGAGATGATTCTGTTGCCCAATTTCCGCTTACCAACATTGATTCACACACGAAGCGCAAATGCGAAATGGCTGTATGAGATCTCGCACAAGAATCCCATCTGGATGAATCCCGAAGACGCGCTCCGCCTCGGGCTGGACACAGGCGACCTCGCCAAAGTGGAAACCGAGATCGGTCACTTCGTGGATACGGTCTGGGTCACGGAAGGCATCAAACCTGGCATCATTGCCATCAGTCACCACTTGGGACGTTGGCGCTTGCAGGAAGATAAAGGTGTGAACAAAGGCTCATCCAACCTCGTGGAACTGCACGACGATGGCAAAGGTGGCTTCCTCATGCGCGTCGTCCACGGGGCAACTTCGTGGGAATCATCCGACCCCGATACCAGCCGCATCTGGTGGAGCAACGTCGGGGTGAACCAGAACCTCGCCCACGCCGTCCACCCTGACCCCATCAGCGGAGTCCACTGCTGGCTGCAAAAAGTGTTCAAGGTCAGCAAAGCCGGAGCAGGCGAAAAAGCAGGCGACTTGTTTGTGGATACGAACAAGTCCATGCAGAAGTATCGCGAATGGCTGGCGATGACGCGACCTGCTGATAAAGTGAGCCCAGACGGGAATCGCCGTCCGTATTGGTTGGCGCGTCCATTAAAGCCAACGAAAGAAGCATATAAATTGCCGAAGTGAGAGGGTGCGTACCCTACGGGCATGATATCGCACTAAACGGGTTGACGAATCTCCGTGAAGAAGATTAATCCAAAGTGGAGATTCGCCTCATCGAGTCTGGTGCGACGCACTCGCAGTCCGCTTTAGCGGGCTTCGTAGGAATAGCGCGGGGGTTCATCCCCGCGCGGTGTTGAAGTGTAACGAAAGCCTCACGAATCAAAATCCGCTGCGGGTGTAGACTCACTCACAGCGGAATCAAAACTTCCAGAAGAAGAACCGGCTTCGGCTGAGTCTGAAGCGGTCTTACATCCAGAAAGAAAAATCAAATGGCTGTCAAATCCACGAAAGCAAAAACAAAGTCAAAACAAAAAAAGGAAGCGCCCATCGAAGAGCCGGTTTGGACGTATCGCGGGTATCACCTCAAGACCAGCGAATTTGTGACGGCAATGGTGCATTTCTTTCGCGCCGAGATTCAGCGCGCCAACGTCTGGCGGCAAAGGCTGGATACGACGACGAATTGGGCGGTTGTTGCAACCGGCGCAGTGCTGTCCATCGCGTTCAGCCAGTCGTCTGTCCATCACAGCATCATTATCCTGAATACCCTGCTCGTGTTGTGGTTTCTGTTCATCGAAGCGCGGCGTTATCGGTATTATGAGTTGTGGAGTTACCGCGTGCGGTTGATGGAAACGGACTTTTACGCCGCCATGCTCGTGCCGCCGTTCCATCCCTCGCCGGAATGGGCGGAGAGTTTGGCGGAAAATTTGCTCACGCCCAGTTTCCCCATTTCGATGTGGGAGGCGTTCGGCAGGCGCCTGCGCCGGAATTATTTCTGGATATTTTTGATTCTCTATGCCTCATGGGTGGCGAAGATCTGGCTCTTCCCCGATCCCGCCCAAAGCCTGACGGAGTTTGTGGATCGCAGCGCCGTTGGCGCGATTCCGGGCGAGGTCATGATCACGTTGGGATTGGCGTTCTATTCCGTCCTTGCCATTGTCGCGCTCGCCACCATTACCATGACCCGCGCCACCGGTGAAATCCTGCCGCGCTTCGGGGATGAAACCGCGCCTGCCGCCCCTTCGGGACAGGGAAAGCATACAGGATTGCGCAGTTTGCTTGTCCCGCATCGCCGCCGCCGCCAACTGCTTGCGCTCATCATCACCGACAAACCGCAGAAAGTTTCCAACCGTATTCTCACAGACCTGCATCGCGGTGTGACCGCCATGCAGGGCAAGGGCATGTACACGGGAACGGACAGGTCCATTTTGATGTGCGCGCTCACCATCACCGAAGCGCACAACCTGAAAGCCGCCGTTGCGAAGGAAGATCCGAAAGCCGTCGTGATCGTTTCGCCCGCGCAGGAAATTCTTGGCGGTGGGTTTGCCCCGCTGGAAGAGGAGAAGTGACTCTCGATGAAATCCTGCGCGAGAGCGCAAGCCGCCACAGGCATCTTTGCCCGCGCCAAGTGCTGGGCGCGCGCATTGGTCTGGCTGGCATGGACGCGCTCGGCTTCGATGCGCCGCCTGCCAGAAAACAGATGCTCATCATTTCCGAAACGGACGGCTGTTTTGTGGACGGCGTGATCGCTGCGACGAATTGCGCGATTGGGCGCCGCACTCTGCGTGTGGAGGATTACGGCAAGGTTGCCGCCGCCTTCGTCGACTTGCAAAGCGGACGGACGCTTCGCATCGCGCCTTTGCCGGGCATCCGCGACCGGGCATTTGACTACGCCCAAGCCGGAACCCGCCGATACTTCGCGCAAATGGCAGCATACCAAACCATGCCTGTGGACGAACTATTGTCCATTCGGGAGGTTGCGCTTGCCACGCCTGTCGAAGCCATCGTTTCGCGCCCGGGTGTGCGCGTCAATTGCGATGTGTGCGGCGAAGAGATCATGAACGAACGCGAAATCCGGCGCGATGGGCTGACGTTATGCCGCGCCTGCGCCGGAGATGGCTATTACTTTTCGGTTGTGACAAGCCCTACTGTGAATTCAGTTCCTTGAGGAACTTTTCCTTGTTTGCCGATCTGGCAGTCTTCCCGCTCGATGTTTTGATGATCCATTTGTCGTCCACCACTTTGACGTGGCGCAGGGCGATGGCGGAACTTTTGGTGACGTGTTTGCGGATGGCGTCGGCGATGGCTTCCTGTTCGGACGGGTCGGTTGAGTCTGCTTCGGCAATGATGACGACTTCCTCGGTGCCTTCCTCTTCGTCGTACATGCCGAAAGCGACGGTTCTTCCTTTGTGGACTCCCGGCACTTCGCTGGCGAGCGACTCTAAATCCTGGGGATAAACATTTTTTCCGCCAACAATAATCAGGTCCTTCTTGCGCCCTGAAACGTACAACTCGCCGTCCGCGAGGTAGCCGTAATCGCCGGTCAGATACCAGCCGTCCTTGATGGCGGCTTCGGTGGCGTCGGGGCGGTTGAAGTATTCGGTCAACATGCAGTCGCTTTGGACGGCGATCTCGCCTACACTGCGATCCGGCAGGTCGTTGAAGGATTCGTCCACCACGCGGATTTTTACGTTGGGCAGGGGACGCCCGGACGAGGTCATCTTCATGGAGGGTGAATCAGGCTTGGGCGGAGTCGCGAGGCGCTGGGTCATGAAGGTTTCGCGGTCAATCTCATCCACAACCGGCGTTCCATCCAGCGGACTTTGGGTCACGGCGAAGACGTTCTCCGCCATGGCGTAACAGGTTTGCAGCGCGGACTCCTTCAATCCGTAGGCGGAAAATTTTTCAAAGAAGAGGTCGTGGCTTTCGACATGCACCGGCTCGGAACAGTTGATGATCGCGCGCCACGACGAAAGGTCCGCGCCGTCGAGGTTGCGTTCGCGGATTTTGTGGGCGCAGAAGTTGTAGGCGAAATTCGGCAGCCAGGTGAGCGTGCCTTTGTATTGCGAAACGGACAGGTGCAGGCGGTAGGGCGCGCGCACCCAATCGAAGGGCGACATGTTTACGAGCGGGACGCGCAGCAGGACGGGCATGAGGAAGCAAGCGATGAAGCCCATGTCGTGATACAGCGGCAGCCACGAGACGATCACGTCGCTGGCGGGGTCGAGGCGGATGGCTTGTCCGTAGGCGTCCATCTGGTTCAGCACCGCGCGATGCGAAAGCGCCACGCCTTTTTGCAAGCCCGTCGTTCCCGATGAATGTTGCAGCACGACGATGTCTTCGGGCTTGGATTTGAAACCTTGAAGCGATTCAAAGTTTGGCTCCGCCTCCGCTTCGATTTGATCTGTGAGAATTACGCGGCGAACCGAATCGCCTTCCACCAGCGCGCCGCGCACTTCCTGCTCGAATTCAGGATACGTGACGATGGTGGTCGGCTTGGTGATAGAGATGAGCGAGGCGAGGTCGGCGCGGTATTTTTCGGGCGCGAGTTTCTCGGTCAGGAACGGCATGATGGAGGGAATCGCGCCGTGCAGGATCGCGCCCCAGAAGGAATAGACGAGGTCTTCGCCGTGTTGGAGGATCAGAATGACGACTTCGCCGGGCTGGATGCCTTCGCGGGCGTAGGTGAGGGCGCAGCGGTTCGCGCCGCGGATGAGGTCGCGGTAGGTCAGCGGCTTATCCGGCTGCCCCGCGTGCTGGAGGATGATGCTGGTTTTGTCGGGGGCTTCCTGGTAGGAGCGTTGGAGGAGGTTGGGGAGGGTGGTCATGGTTGGATTCTTTGATCTTTCAGCGTTTCATGGATTTTATCTAACATGGCAAGCCAGACGTGATTGCGGCAACCCCATCCATCCGGCGTTAAATATACCTTTTTCTCTATCCCCCGCCCGGTGAGATCCTGCACGGAGCGCCACACGTTGACAAGGGGCAGATCATAATCATAAGCGACCTGGGCGATGGCTTGATTTAGCATCCAATTCTCCTCGACATTATCCGCCTTGGTTGCAAGGATGGGGAGCGCGCCCGTTTCCAGTATCCTGTCCACCACCGTTCTCAAGTATTTCTCGAAACTGATTTCCGCGTTGGGCATCCAGTTTGTCCCCATGCCGATCAAGACGATAATGGGGCGGCGTGTGCGTAATTCGCAATCGAGAGGAGTCTCGTTTTTAAGGCATTGATCGTACCCGGCGGACAATGCAAACATGGGGTTAAGCACGGAACTGATCCCCAAGCCGCCGTCGGAGGTGGGACCGTCCGTCAACATGCTTTCGGAAAACCACTCGACGGTATCTGTAAAATCCGCTGGAATGGGGTACTTGGCGCTTGCATATCCTCCTAAAAACGTGCCGGAGGTCATCTGGCAGTCGCCCACTTTGCTGAACGTATGCGGATCGAGATCGGGATTATTCAGCGCGTGACTAAGGATTTGCCGCGCGAGGGGGGAAAGATCGGGAACAGTGATCCACTCACGCCAATACCGGGCAGTCAGGCGCGTATCGGGGGTGGGTGTAAGCGGCGGAGCAGGCGTGGGCGCGGGGGTAAAAGCAAAGTCCTGCAATGATGCTGCTGCCTTCGCTGTGGCTGTCGCCGGCAGCGGAAGAGTCGGAGAAAGGGAAAGGTCTTGAATCTGGGTGGGTTGGATGGGCTCAATGCCGACGGCGGGTTGGCAGCCCACCGCCCAAAAAACAAGCACGAAGGTATAGGTTAATCCCTGTTTCATCAGCGATCCTTGCTGCCGGAGTTTCGCCTTTTTACAGCGTTATCCTGCGATCACCGCGCGAGCCGCGAAGATTCTTATTCGTGGATGGTTTTCCCCGCGCTAGGGCTTTCGTGAGACGATCAGCGCGGCGAGTTGATTTAAATTATCGAACGTATCCGCGTTCAATTCGGTATCTTCGATGCGGACGCCGAAGGTGTCTTCGACGAAGAGCGCGATGTCCATCAGGCTGAACGAATCGATCATTCCGCTGGAGATCAGGGCTTCGTCCGCGGCGATGGCTTTATTGGGTTGCTTGAGTATCTTTTCGGCAATGAACTTTGCGAGTGCGGAGATGATTTCAGTTGTCATGAGTTGTCCTTTTAGCTTGTCACCCTGAGCGATAGCGAAGGGTCTCTGAGATAGTCGTAGAGATGCTCACCGCACTGCATCCGCAGCGCGGTGCAGTGTCGCTGCGCTCAGCATGACATGGTTTAAAAAATTACTGCTCTTGCAACCCTCTCCTCACCGCATCCAACGCCTGCAAGGCAGTCAGGTTTCGCCAGGGCCAGCCGCTGAGCATGTTCTTGGGCTGGTCGAAGAAATTGCGCGAGAACGAGAGATGAAAGCCGTCGTTCCATTCGATGGAGTGTCCGTTATTTGGCAGGGGCTGGAGCGCCGCCCAGAAATTCCAAAGTGGAATATCATATTCTACGGCAATTTTCGCAATTTCGGCATTAATGCTGTGATCGCCTTCGAGGTTGTCACCCTTCGTGGCAAGGATGGGAACCACGCCCTGCTCTATGGAATATTCGACGATCTGGCGCATGTATTTGCCGTAGTCGTCGGCGGGGCGCCCGCTGAAATTGGTTTCGAGGCTGATAACTGCAATGCTTGGGTTGTGCAAACGGAATTCGCAGGCGATTGGCGTTTCGCCTTTTTCACACATCTTCGGGTCGGCGCGCAGAGGCGTCAGGATTGCGGCGACATTATACCCGTCACGCATGGCGAGACTGGTGCGTGAGTAGGAGCCTTCGTAGTAATCAATCGTATCCTGCAAGTAGGCGTATTCTTCACCGAGGCTGTACCAGCCTTTATGATCAAAGTCCACAAGGTAGAAGCCCGTGTTGGTCTGGCAGTCGCCGATCTTTGAGAAGGCGTTCGGGTCACGTCCCATCGCCAACCCGCGCGCGTAGATTTCGTGGGTGGTGTCGGTCACTTCGGGGATGACCGGCAGGGTCATCCATTCATCGGGTCCAAGTGTGGGGCGAGGGGTTGCCGCGAATTCTTCGGTGGCGGCGATTGCCGCTTCAGATTTAGTCGCTTCGGGGCTTGCACTGAGCGAAGTCGAAGTGGTGGAAGTGGATTCGGTTTCAGGTTGGGGTGTGGCAGTTGGGGCAATTGTGCAAGCGGCAAGCAACATGAGCAATAAAAGAAAAAGGTGACGTACTTTCATTTACACTCCTATCATGTCATTGCGAGGAGGGTGCTCTTCCCGACGACCCGTGCCACGAAGTGGTAAGCAATCCCCATATTCCTGGGAGGTTGCTTCGTCGCGAAGAACAAGAGCGCTCCTCGCAACGACATGTTATCTACAATTTTCGAGAATATACGGCGCGAGGGCTTCCGCCAGCATCTTCTCGCCCGCAGGTGTGAGATGAATTGCGCTGTTGGTAAATTCACTCACAGGCGCGATGTTCCACAAGTCTATATACGTCCAGCCATTGCGTTGGCTCAACGCAGTCATGATCTCGCGGTAATCGTCATACGCCCAGCGGGGGTAGAAAAAATTATAGCGGATGTCGCTGTTCGCGCCCGAACTTATTAACATTGGCTCATTTACGAGCAGCATGGGAGTTTCGCCAACAACGCGAAAACCTGTTTCCAAAGCATTGATGGCAAGCTCATCTTCGGTCAACGGTGCGGACAGGTCGTGATAACTTTCGTCCGCTTCAAAATCGGTTTGGGCTTTTTCGTAATCAGACGGATAGACCTGGTCAATGCCCGTGGCAGCCCACATCACACCGTAAATTTGCAAGCGGAAAAAGTCCGCCCATGCACGACGATCGCCGACGAAGGTTTTATCCCAGAACGATTTGACTTCGAAATTGGAGTCATCCGCCTCGACTCTTAACTGGTATCTGGTCGCCAGTTCCCGAGCCTTTTCTTCATTGTTAGCCACCAGCGGCGTGGACGTTTGCTTTTCCAGCGGAAATGCCTCGAGCGTGGTCATCCACAAAACTAAATCCGGGTCGTATTGCTTTGCATACGAAAGCAACATCACATCTTTAGTCAGTGAGATAGTCGGATACCCCAAGTTATACGCGCGGACATTTTTTCCGCAGGCGTTGAGGCTTGCCTGGTTGAGTTGTCCCGCCAGCGTCTCTTCCGGCTTGAGCAGCGTGCCCCACACCGATGAATCCCCGATGACGATAACGCGGAATTCATCGTCCGCTTTCGGGCTGCCAGCGATGACGTGCGAGGCGAACATCGCGTCGAGGTCGAACAGGCTGAGGTTGTAGGCTTGTTTGGGGTTCTCGCCGAAAGGCAACCGCTCCCGCCCAGGGTAGAGGACGTTGTAAAGGGAGAATTGTCCAACCCCCGGCTGCCATGCAGCGATGACGAGGTTGAAGAGGATAAAAAGAAAAATGCCCTTGAGGAGTACGTTTATTGGTTTGATTTCGTTCACAGCGTCTCACTTGAGAATGTCACCCTGAGCGATAGCGAAAGGTCTCTTAGATTGGCGTAGAGATTCTTCGCTTCGCTCAGAATGACAAACCTAATAGTTTTTGAATCACCTGCCACGAAGTGACGGGTGAGGATAATGCAAAAAATATCCAGCCGATTGCCACGAAATGAAAGGTGAGCAGAATACCGCTGATGTTGAGGATGGCTTGTTTTGTTGATGTGGTCGCCCAAGCGGCGGCTTTGGCTTTGGTCATGTCGTTCCAGCGGTTGTGGATGAAAAGTCCCAGACCGTGCCATACGCCCCAGAGGGTGAAGTTCCAGATCACGCCGTGCCAGAAGCCGATGAGGAGCATGGTGGCGACTTGGGTCAGCAGGATCATCATCGGGATGGACATCGGTTTTTGCCAAGACCTGAGCCAGCGGGTGATGGGATTAAAGAAATAGGCGCGAAACCACTGGGTAAGAGTCATGTGCCAGTTGTTCCAGAACTGGGTCAGGTTGGGTTTGAGGTAGGGCGAGGCGAAGTTTTCAGGGAGTTTGATTCCGAGCAGTTGCGCGATGCCGAGAGCAATGTCTGTGTAGCCGCTGAAGTCGAAGTAAATTTGGAAGGCGTAGGCGTAGACGATAACCCACATCCAGAACGTGGACGTGACTTGGGTTGCGTTCGTGTCATTCAGGGCGATGAGAGCTAATGCGTCGGCGATGACGAATTTTTTGAAGGTGCCGAGAAGCAGACGTTGACTCGCAGTAGGTAGGTCGGATTGCCCCTCTGCGAGGACTTCGCAATCCGACCTACGCAAGTCTTTGATGAAACGTTCGAGGCGGTCAATCGGTCCGGCAGTGAAGGCGGGGAAGAAGATGACGTAGGTCAGGTATTCACCGAGGTCAACCGATGGCAGGCGTCCCATTTGGCGGTCACGGATGGTGTGGAGCAGACGGAAGGCGACGTAGGAAAAGCCAAGCCAGGCGAAGTCCGTGTTGCGTGTTGCGTCGAGGGATTGATAGGTGAGAGTGCGGAGGAAGTAACTCGTCCAATAGGTGAGAGCGGGAACTTTCAGCGTGAGAAAAAGCCCAATGGTGAGGATCAAACCCGCCGTTAAGAATGAAGCGCTGAAACGTGTCAGACGAGATAAGGCTAACAGCGTCAGTCCTGTCACCAAAAAGATGAGGAGAGTCGTTTCGAGTTGGGGCGGGCGCGAGGCAGTGAAGATTTGAAGTTGAGGAACGAAGCGTGCCAGGTTGAGGAGCAGGACGACGCCTGCGACGATGAGAAGGACGATGATGTTTTTGCGTCCCTTGCGAGTCTCGTCGTCGGTGGTGATGTACCAGGTGAGGACGACGAGCACGAGGGTGGCGAGGGGAGCCCAGAAGTCGGCGCCGCGGATGGGGAGGGCGGGTTGCAGCCAGAAGATGACGAGGACGCTGGCGATGAGCATGAACCACGTCCGCCCGCGTTCGCGCAGGAGCGCCCCCCAGAGGAGCGAGGCGGCGGCGAGAATCAGGATGTTTTCAAGCGCCATTTAGAAGCCTTGATAGATCCACGTCGGGCTGCTGTCTGCGGTGAAGATGACGAGGGCGATGAGGATGAGGCAGAGGAGGAGGGCGAGGAGGTTTTCGTGAGAGAAGAGACGCTTCATTGGATGGTGGAAAGTGGGGAGTAATCAGTTATCAGTTATCAGTTATCAGTGAGATGATTTTACTGATGACTGTTCACTGCCTTACTGTTTACTGCTCTTAACGAACTCCGCAGACGAGCCAATCGCCGTTTTGCTGGATGACTTCGTAGGTACGGGCGGAGAGATCGAGTTCCTGCGGTTCGCCTCCGTAACTCATCTGGAACTTGCCCTGACAATCCACGAGCGTGACCTCGCCATCGGTTCCCGTTTCCGTGCAGGACATGTCATTCACGCTGACTTCAACGAGGGCGAAGGAGTCGAGTTCGATCAGGGCGTCATCTTCCCAGTCGGCGCAGGAGTTGGAGATGAGGGCGGCTTCATCTTTGGCTGCAAGGGCAGTGATGTAGCCTTCGACGGCGGTCCTCGCGCCGCCACTGGCGGACGCTCCACAGGCGGAAAGTAGAATGCTCAGGGCGAGCATGAGAATGATTGATTTGGTGCGCACAGGTTCCTCCATGAATATTTTGTCATTGCGAGCCGCGCTCTTGTTCTTCGCGGCGAGCAATCTCATGAAACACGATTGCGGATTATAGCATGGAGGGATTTGCCATTGATTTCACCAATAGCACCTCCCAAGAAACGCTGATTGAATTGGTACAACTGACCGGACATGATTCCAACAACATGCTAACACTTGACAAATTGAATGGTTTATTTTACCATATGGTTAATTAACCACATGGTAAAATAAGGATGCGAAAATGACAAGGAGCGCTGATGACAGATTAGACATAACCTTTGCCGCTCTGGCAAACTCGACGCGAAGGGCAATTCTTGCGCGTTTAGCAGAGGGTGAGGCAACCGTAAATGAGTTGGCAGAACCTTTTAATATGAGCCTGCCTGCCATTTCCAAACACATCAAAGTATTGGAGCGTGCCGGTCTGATCACACAGGGACAGAAAGCGCAATATCGTCCCTGCACGATTGATGTAAAACCCCTGCAGGAAATTTCCAGTTGGACGGAGCAATACCGGCACATCTGGGAAGCGCGCTTCGATCAATTGGACAATTATATTGATCAACTCAACCCAAAGGAGAAAAACAATGAGTAACACGATCACAGCAAAAGAGGATTCTGTTGTAATTGAACGTACTTTCAATGCAAGCGTGGAATTCATATGGCAAATGTGGACGGACGCCGAACATTTCAAGAAGTGGTACGGACCCAAAGGCTTCACAGTGCCTGTTGCAAATATGGATTTGCGTATCGGTGGCAAACGTCTCATATGCATGGCTTCACCTGATGGCAGTATGAAAATGTGGATAGTGGGTGAGTACAAGGAAATCATCCCTACTACGCGTCTCGTCTACACCGAAAGCCCATCTGATGAAAATGGCAATATGATTTCGCCATCTGCAATGGGAATGCCTGAAGGATACCCCGCTGTCACTGAGGTCATCGTATCACTGGAAGATATTGGCGGGCGAACAAAAATGGTGATGAAACACGTCGGCGTACCTGCGGCATCTGGCGCAGGCGGCGGCTGGGAACAGGCATTCGACAAACTGGCGGACTACGTTCAGGCTGCTCTCAATAACAAATAATTGGCAGGTCTGTTTAGAAGTATTTACAAGCCGCAGCAATAATTCAGGGCAATGATGTGATATCTCGTATCATTGCCCTGAACATTTAATTTGCAAAATGTACAGTTTCCCTTGACTCATTCCCCTCCCCGTCATAGAATACCGCCCATCATGAAATACGCGCTCAAGCACCACCATCATCATATTCAGCCCCCGCATGGTCGGGAGGTTTATGTGCGCGTACCTGTGACTAAATAGCAGATACCCATACTTCACCTCATCAAGCCCCGACCCTGCGTCGGGGCTTTTTTGTTATTTCAATTCTGTCATGCTGAGCATAGCGACACATGCACCGCGCTGCGGATGCAGTGCGGTGAGCATCTCTACGACAATCCTAGAGACCCTTCGCTATCGCTCAGGGTGACAAACCAAAAGGAACTTACATGACCCAACAACCCACCCTCCGTCTCTCCCTTCCCTCCAAAGGACGCCTCATGGACGACTCGCTCGATTTCCTCGCCGAGTGCGGACTCTCCGTGCAGAAGCTCAACCCGCGCCAGTATCAAGCGAAGATGCCCGCCCTGCCCGAGTTGACCATCCTCTTTCAACGCCCAGGCGATATCGTCGTCAGCGTCCGCCAGGGCAGCGTGGACTTTGGCATCACCGGCATCGACGTGCTAGAAGAAAAGCGCGGCGACAATGGCGAGATCATCGTCCTGCATGACGAACTCGGTTATGGCGGCTGTGCGCTCATGCTCGCCGTCCCCGAAGCATGGACGGAAGTCACCGACATCCCTTCACTGAAAAAGTACACAGCGAGTCTAAAACGTCCGCTAAGAGTCGCCACAAAATTCCCCGTCCTCACCGAACGTTTCCTCAACATGCAGAACATTCCGCACGCGCTCATCGCCGCTGAAGGGACGCTCGAAACCGCACCCACCATCGGCTATGCCGACATCATCTCCGATCTCGTTTCATCGGGGCAAACCTTGCAAGACAATCGTCTGCGCGCATTGCCCGATGGAGTCATTCAGGCTTCGCAAGCCGCGCTGATCGCAAACCGCAAAGCCTTGCAAACGAATCCACAAGCGCTCGAAATGGCGCGTCGCTTGCTCGAGTACATCGAGGCGCATCTTCGGGCGAAGGAAAATCTTCTGGTCATTGCGAACATGCGCGGGCGGAGTCCCGAGGCGATTGCATCCAAACTTTTCGCGCAAACATCGATCGGTGGTCTGCAAGGTCCCACCATCAGCCCCATTGTCACGCGCGAATCAAATCAAGATTGGCACTCCGTCACTGTCGTCGTGTCGCGCAAACGTCTTCCGCAAGCCATCGCCGAATTAAGAAACATTGGCGGAAGCGGCATCATCGTCTCGCCTGTCACTTATATTTTTGAAGAAGAGCCGCCGCGCTACAATGCCATGCTTGCGGCGCTGAAAGGACAATCATGAAACAATACGACCCGCAAACCGCACGCCAAACCATCCTCAAACGCACCCCGCCCGATGAATTCCCCGTCAGCGCGCGCGTGATGGGGGACATCGAAAAACTTTTTGGCGAACGCTTGACCGCCGAAGCCGCCGTGACTCGCATTTTAAAAGACGTGCGGACTCGCGGTGACGCTGCCCTTCAAGATTGGACACAGCGCCTCGATTCAATCGACCTCAAACCTGCTCCCGTTTCGACGGCTTTGATCCAGTCCGCGTTTGATTCGATCTCGCCTGCCCAGCGGGATGCACTTGAAAAAGCCGCCGCCCGCGTGGAAGGCTTCCACAAAAAACAACCGCTGACCTCATGGTTCACCAACGAACTCGGCGGCGCCGTCGGGCAGATCATCCGTCCGATTCAACGCGTCGGTTTATACGTCCCTGGCGGTACGGCTCCGCTTCCTTCAACGGTGTTGATGAGCGCCATCCCTGCACGAGTGGCAGGCGTTAAAGAGATCGTCGTCATCACACCGCCCAATCGTGAGTTTGCAAATTCTGAAGTGCCCATCAATCCCATCATCCTTGCCGCCTGCGCCATCGCAGGCGTGGACGAAATCTATGCCATCGGCGGCGCGCAAGCAATCGCCGCCCTCGCGTATGGGACAGAAACCATCTGCCCCGTAGCCAAAATTTTCGGGCCCGGCAATCTCTTCGTCACATTGGCAAAGCGACAAGTCTATGGCGTGGTTGGCATTGACGGGCTAGCAGGTCCCACCGAAACCGTGGTCATCGCCGACGACTCTGCCAACCCCGCCTGGGTCGCCGCTGACCTGCTCGCCCAAGCCGAACATGACTTGCTGGCTTCTGCCATTCTGCTCACCCCCTCCCAAACCCTCATTCAAAAAGTCCAAGCCGAAGTTGCGACTCAGATCGAACAACGCAGCCGCGCAGACATCATCGTCGCTTCGTTGGAGAATCGCGGCGGCGCCGTCCTCACCCGCGACCTCGCCGAAGCCGTTGACCTCGCCAATGAGTATGCGCCTGAGCACTTGGCATTATCCGTCAATGAACCGTGGCGCTGGGCGGAAAAGGTCAATAACGCTGGCGGAGTCTTCATGGGTGAACATTCCTTTGAAGTGCTCGGCGACTATCTTGCAGGTCCCAGCCACGTCATGCCGACAGGCGGCTCCGCCCGCTTCGCCTCCCCGCTCAACGTATGGGACTTTGTCAAAATCGTCAGCCTCGTTGCACTCAATGATAAAACCGCGCAGACAGTTGGTCCCATCGCCGCGACTCTCGCGCAGTCTGAAGGGCTGGATGCGCACGCGAATGCGGCGTTGTTGCGGAGTGATATGTCACTCTGAGGGAGCGATAGCGTCCGAAGAGTCTCTGGCAATTGGCGTAGAGATTCTTCGCTTCGCTCAGAATGACATTATTGGAGTAACAATGCAAATCCGAACCCACCTCGAATCTCTTCCCCCATACACCCCCATCGAACCGTTCGAAATCTTATCGGCAAAGATCGGGCGCGAACCGTCGCAGATCGTCAAACTCGACGCGAACGAAAACCCCTACGGGGTTCTGCCCGCCGTCCGCAAGGCGCTCGCGGAGATGGATTTTCCGCACATCTACCCCGACCCTGAGTCGCGTGCCTTGCGCCAGTCGCTGGCACAGTTCACAGGCGTGGACGAAGACTATCTGCTTGCAGGCTCTGGCGCGGATGAATTGCTCGACCTGCTCATGCGCGTCTTCCTTGAGCCGAACGAGTGCATCCTCTCCTGCCCGCCGACGTTCGGCATGTATCCCTTCGATGCCGAGTTGAACGCTGCGCGTTGTATCGAAGTCCCGCGCAACCCAGACTTCTCTTTGAACATGGATGGCATACGCAAAGCAGTAGATGAATACAAGCCAAAGTTATTGTTCATCGCTTCACCCAATAACCCCGACGGCTCTTTGATCCCATCGGATGTGATGGATGAATTGCTCTCGCTTCCGCTGTTGGTGGTTCTCGACGAAGCCTACATTGAATTTGCGGGCGAGAATCTCGGCGCAAGCCTCAGCCGAATCCGTGAAGTGCCGCAACGAGAGAATCTCATTGTGTTGCGCACGTTCAGCAAATGGGCGGGGCTGGCGGGTTTGCGCATCGGCTATGGCGCGTTCCCTAAGTGGCTCATGCCCACCTTGTGGAAGTCCAAGCAGCCATACAATGTCAACGTCGCCGCGAGTGCTGCCGCGCAAGCGTCACTGGCGAACGTAGACGAGTTGAAGGTGCTGGTCGAAAAACTCAAGGATGAAAGAACCCGCCTCCTCTCCGCACTGACGGAGATTCCGTACCTCAAGCCGTATTCTACACAATCAAACTTTATCCTCTGCCAGGTGGGCGGACGCGATGCTGCCGAATTGAAAGCCAAGTTGGCGCAGGAATTCGGAGTCTTCATTCGCTACTTCAACAAACCTGGGCTGCGAGATCACATCCGCATTAGTGTGGGAAGACCGAGTGATACGGATGTTTTGTTGGAAGCGTTGAAACGGTTATAAGGTTCAAGGTTGAAAGTTGAAGGTTCTTAACCTGCGACCTTAAACCTTCAACCTGTAACCAAAGGAGAACCATGAGAACTTCGGAAGTATCCCGTCAAACAAACGAAACACAGATTGAAATTAAATTGAACTTGGATGGCACGGGCAAGCATGAGATTTCCACGGGCGTTGGGTTTCTCGACCACATGCTGACCCATCTCGCCGTGCATGGTCTTTTTGACCTGACCATCAACGCCCAAGGCGATCTACACATTGACGTCCATCACACGGTGGAGGATGTGGCGCTGGCGTTGGGTCAAGCCTTTGACAAGGCGTTGGGCGACCGCAAGGGAATTGTCCGCATGGGAGATAGTTTCGCGCCGATGGATGAGACTCTTGCGCACGTGGCAATGGATTTGTCGGGGCGTCCGTATGCGGTGGTGCAAGTCGAGTGGCACACGCCCTATGTGGGTAATATCCCTGTGACGTTGTTCCCGCATTTCTTCGAGTCGTTTGCAGTTCAGGCACGATGTAATTTGCATGCGCGAATCTTGTACGGGCGCGATGACCATCATCGAGCCGAAGCGCTGTTCAAAGCCTGGGCACGCGCGTTGGATGCGTCCACGCAGTTTGATGCGCGGAGGGGTGGGAGTATCCCATCCACAAAAGGCAGTTTGTAATTCGCCCTTATCCCCAACCCTTCCCCCGAAGGGGAAGGGAGCCCCCCTCTCCCTTTGGGAGAGGGTTAGGGTGAGGGAGCGAAAGGAAAATTATGAAAGAAATCATACTGATAGACGCAGGCACAGGTAATCTTCGCTCGGTGCAGAAGGCGCTGGAGAGTGTCGGCGCGAGTGTGGAACGAACTGACGACCCACAGAAGGTCTTAACTGCGCAAAAAGTTGTGCTTCCTGGCGTGGGCGCGTTCGGTGATTTTATGGCTGGCATGAAATCCAAGGGACTCGATGATGCTGTGAAGCAAGTCGTTGGGCGCGGTGTGCCGATGTTGGGAATTTGCGTCGGGATGCAAGCCTTGTTCGAGATCGGGGAAGAGATGGGCGAGCATGAAGGCTTGGGTCTGCTGCGCGGCACGGTGGTGAAGTTTGCAGATACGCTATCGGTGAAGATTCCGCATACGGGTTGGAATCAGGTTCAGGTTAAGAAAGAGGCGGCGCTCTTCGATCAAATCCAAGATGGGGCGTATGTCTATTTCAATCACTCGTATTACTGTCAGGCGGGCGATCCATCTGATGTGATCGCGGAAGTGGATTATGGCATTCGCTATGCGTGCGCGGTGCGGCGCGAGAATGTGTTTGGCGTGCAGTTTCACCCTGAAAAAAGTCAGGCGGTGGGGCTGCGCATTTTGAAAAATTTTGTGGAGGCGTGATGTTTACGATCTATCCCGCGATCGATCTGCGCGGCGGCAAAGTGGTGCGATTGAAAGAGGGCGACCCCGCGCGGATGACGTCGTACAGTGATGACCCCGCCGAGATGGCACAGCGTTGGATCAACGCTGGCGCGGCTTGGTTGCATGTGGTGAATCTCGATGGCGCGTTCGGTGAAAGCGATGATGCAAATCGCGCGGCGCTTGAATCAATTTTGAAACTCGGTGCGCGTGTGCAATTTGGCGGTGGGATGCGTTCTTTAGATTCAATTGAAGCGGCATTGTCGTTGGGTGTGAGCCGTGTTGTGTTGGGAACGATTGCGATTGAACAACCTGACATCGTGCGTGATGCGTTGACTCGTTTCGGCGCAGAACGAATCGCCGTTGGAATTGATGCGCGCGATGGACTCGTGCGAACTCGCGGATGGAAAGATAACAGCGGCGTGCCTGCGCTTGACCTCGCGCTTCAAATGTCTTCGTTTGGGCTGGGTACCGTTATCTTTACCGATGTCAGCCGCGACGGTTTGGGCAGTGGGTTGAACATCCCTGCGACGCGAGAGTTATCTGAGAAGAGCGGACTGGATGTCATCGCTTCGGGCGGCGTACATACGATTGACGATGTAAAGGCGGCGAAGGATGCGAGGTTGGCAGGCTGTATCATCGGGCGGGCGTTGTATGATGGGACGGTTGATTTGAAAGAGGCGATTGCCCTCATCCCTAACCCTTCTCCCGACGGAGAAGGGAATCAGTCCCCTCTCCCTTTGGGAGAGGGCTAGGGTGAGGGAGGAGTTCCTATGTTAGCAAAACGAATTATCCCTTGTTTGGATATCAACGATGGGCGTGTGGTGAAGGGCGTGAACTTTGTGAACCTGCGCGATGCGGGCGACCCCGTGGAGCAGGCGCGTCTGTACGATGAGCAAGGCGCGGACGAGTTGGTGTTCCTCGATATTTCCGCCACACACGAAGGACGCAAGACAACCTTGGAGTTGGTGAGCCAAGTCGCAGAGACGGTCTTCATGCCATTGACCGTCGGCGGCGGAATCCGCGAGGTGGACGATATGCGCAATCTGTTGCTGGCTGGTGCGGACAAGGTCAGCGTCAATTCGGCGGCGGTGAAGCGACCTGAATTGCTTTCCGAAGGCGCGAGTCGCTTTGGAGCGCAGTGTATTGTGCTGGCAATTGACGCACGTCGCAATGGGTCAAGTTGGGAAGTGTATGTGGCAGGCGGGCGCACTCCGACGGGCATTGATGCGGTCGAGTGGGCTGCCCGTGGCGTGGAATTGGGCGCGGGCGAGATCCTGCTCACCAGCATGGATGCCGATGGCACGCTCGCGGGTTATGACTTGGAACTGACGAGTATCATCTCGAACATGGTCTCTGTGCCTGTCATCGCTTCGGGCGGGGCGGGGATGCCAAGTCACTTTGCGGAGGCGCTCACGAAAGGTATGGCAGATGCGGCATTGGCGGCGTCCCTGTTTCATGATGGGAAGTTGAGAATCCCTGAGTTGAAAGAGGAATTGGCAGGGCGGGGCGTGCCTGTGAGAATTTCAGAAGAGAAAAAGAATTAACCACAGAGCGCACAGAGTTCACAGAGATTTTCATTGTTTCTCCGTGTTCTCTGTGTGCTAAGTGGTGAAAAAGAGGTTCTATGGAAATCAAATATGATGCGAATGGACTTGTCCCTGCGATTGTGCAGGATGTGGCGACAAAAGATGTATTGATGATGGCGTGGATGAATGCTGAGTCTTTGCGGTTGTCTCTTGAGAAAGGTGAAGCGGTGTTCTGGTCACGCAGCCGCAAGGAGATTTGGCATAAGGGCGCGACATCGGGCAATGTGCAGAAGGTGGTTGAAGTCCGTGTGGATTGTGATGCGGATACGCTTTTGATTCTGGTTAATCCTGCGGGTCCGGCGTGCCATACGGGCGAGCGGACGTGTTTTTATAGATCGGTTGGCAGGTTACAGGTTGAAAGTTGAAAGTAAAACCTGCAACCTTCAACCTGCAACTTGAAACTGGAGCAAAAATGAGCATTCAATGGTTGTTCGATGTCATTCAAGATCGAAAAAATAACCCCAACGAGAAATCGTACACAACGAGTCTGTTCAATGAAGGTTTGCCGAAGATCGCGCAGAAGGTGGGTGAGGAAGGGACGGAGGTTGTTGTGGCGGCGTTGGCGCAGGAAGACCAGAGATTAATTGAAGAGGTTGTAGACTTGACGTATCACACGCTCGTTCTGCTTGCCGTGCGCGGATTAACTCCCGCCGATGTGATCGCGGAGTTGGAGAAGCGGCATAAATGAAGCGCGTCATTTTGTTGGATATTGATGGCGTCCTCATCCAGCCGGGTGGGTATCGGGCGGCGCTGCGGGCGACGGTGCGACGGTTCATTGGCGATTATGTCATTGAAGAAGATGTGCCTGTCAGCATGGAGAAGCGCGGGATTTCGAGCGAGTGGGATATGTCGCCGCTCATCATCGCCGCGTATTGGGAGGATGTGCTTGCTCGTCAGCCAATGGAGAATCTTTCGGATGATCCGTTTGTTGCTGGTGAGCAGATTCAACGTCAGCGCATGGTGGAGGAACCGAAGCATTTAATCGTCCCAGAGTTTGAATTAGTGGATGGAATGTACCCTGTCGTGTCGGCGTATGAGCAGGGATGTTTTCCGTCCATACCGAGCGAGTTGCGAAAAAATTTGATGACTGAGTCGCGGAATGTCTATAAGTCGCATACGTTTCGCGCGTTTCAGCACTTCACTCTCGGGAGTGAAAAGTTCGGGGAGACGTATCAACTCCCGGCGACGTTCGAGGCGCAGTCCCTTTTGCTGACGGAGGATAAGTCCAACATCAACGCAGGGATCCGCGAGAGATTAAGGCATGAGGTGAATTCCCTCGTTGGGTTTACTGCCAGACCTTCCAAGCCGCCGCGGGAATGGGACGGTTCGCATGTAGGTTACGCGCCCGAAGCGGAACTGGCTTTGGAACTGGTTGGGATACCCGATATTCCATTGATGTCGTTCGGAAAATTGGAATTCATCGCGGCGCAGCACGGCTTGAACCCGGCGGCGTTGCTAAAGCCTTCGCCGTTCCATGCGCTGGCGGGAATCCTTGCGGCGTGGACGGGGGATGAGTTGTCGGCATTGCAGGCAGCGTATGATTGGCATGGTACGGGAACGGTGAACGGACGATTTACCGAATTACCAAAATCGTTCGAGTTAATCGTGGTGGAAGATACGATGGGCGGCATCCGTTCGGCGCGGGCGGCGGGAGAGATATTTCAACAAGCGGGTTATGTTGTGAGCGTTCGTCCGCTTGGTTTAACAAGCGGAAGCCCTGCCAAAGCGGCGGCGTTCGAGGCGGCGCACGTGCCGTTTTTTGAAAATTGGGAATCTTTGCTGGGGGGCGCGGGGTTATAAAAGCAAATAGACTTGTCGGGCGAAAGCCCGACCTACAGGAGACTTCCGTGAACAACTATATCGCCCTCGCTCTTACCTTTGCCGCATCGCTCGCCTTTCTGCGTCTCATGAACTTCATCGCCCAGCGCGGCTGGATGGACAGCAGACTCAGCCGCAAGGTCATTCACGTTGGCACGGGTCCGGTGTTCGTGTCCTGCTGGCTTTTATTCAATGATGTCCCGTCCGCGCGCTGGCTGGCGGCGTTGGTCCCGTTTGCGATCACGGTGCAGTTCGCGTTGGTTGGGCTGGGCGTGATGAAGGATGAAGGGTCCGTGCAAGCCATGTCCCGTACGGGCGACCCGAAGGAAATTCTGCGCGGTCCGCTGTATTACGGCATCATGTTTGTTGTGCTGACCCTCGTCTACTGGAAGGATTCCCCGATTGGCATTATCGCATTGATGATGATGTGCGGCGGCGACGGGATCGCGGATATTTTCGGTCGGCGCATTGCTTCGGCGAAATTACCGTGGAGCAAGGACAAATCCGTGGCGGGGACGGTCAGTGTGTTCATCGGTGGATTCGTGTTCTCCGCGTTGATGATCTTCATTTATGTCCATGCTGGCGTCTTTGCCGGAACAATAACCAATTACCTGTTTCCCATTACCGCCATTGCCTTGATTGGCGCGCTGGTCGAGTCACTGCATTACAAGGATATTGACAACATCAGCATGACGCTCGCGTCCGCGCTGGTGGGGCATTGGTTCTTTTAGAGAGACCGCCTCTATCTTTCTGCGGATATTTCCATCAGCCCCTCTGCGACTATTTGCGTGAACAGTTCCATGCCCTTTTTGTTGAAGTGGATCGAGTCGCGGAATAGATCGTCCGTGAGGCGCGGGTCGTTGCCAAAGTCCAGGAGGGGGACGCTTCGCTCTTTAAGATAAGCCTGTAAGCTGACGAGATACCTGTCAAGTTCGGGAGAGTTTTCGACTCCCGATTTGACCTTGATGCGGACAAAAACGAGATTGATGTCGTTCGTCTTTGCGATCTCGATCATGTCGGGCAGGAGGGAGCGGTCCACCTGCGATTCAAAATCCAGTTGTTCGGATGTGTAGAGCAGCGACTCCGCCGCGCCGACGGCTTCGACCAATGCGCCGGGCTCCATATCCGCGCCCTCGAAGAGTTCGCCGAGGGCGTAGTCCGTGCAGTTTTTGTCGCAGCCGAAGAGAGCCGGGGCGAAGTAGCGGATGCCGGTGTCAATTTCCTTGCGGAGTTCGGAGCGGGAAACGTAGAGCGGGGAATATTTTTCCGCCATGAGTTCGAGCGGATTCATCAAGTTGACGAACGATTTTTCGATCAACACTGGCTCGTTGCGTTTTGCGTACTCATCAAGCAGGGCAAAGTAACTGCCGTGGACGCGGTAGCCGGGCGCGGTGAGGATCGTATCTCGAAAAACGACCACGACATGATCCGGCTTGAAGGATGCGTCCGCGATGTTGTTCTTGATGAGCAGATACCAGAGCGCGGATGCCGAGCCGGGGATGCCGATGCTGTACGCGGGTTTGCCGGTCTCTTCGGCAAGCGCGGACGCATCGATGCCCAGGACGAGGGTTGAATCGCCGATGAGAACGATTCGAGGCTGATTCTCCTCGATGTATTTCAGGTGATTGGTGCGCATCTGACGGTCCAGTGTGGGACCGGGGCTGCGGGGAAACGTCCACCTGTAGGCGGGCGGGAGAATGACCGATGCGGCGATCAGGATGATGGTGAGAATCAGGCTGAATTTAAGAAAGAGGCGCATGGTCGTCCTAGAATTGGAAGTAAATAAAGTCGGAACTCGCCGAGTTGACGTAGATGATCAAAAGCGTCACGGCGGCGGCATGGTAGGCGGCTTGCATCCAGCCTTCGGGCGCGTATCGGTCGAGCAGGTGTTTGGCGGCAAGCGGAAGCGAGTAAACGAGCGCCATGGTCAGCGTGATGATGCCGAGGATGAATTCGTTGTGAGACGGCGCGAACGGCGAATTGAACATGACATTTACGAACCACGCGAGGGAGGGCGCGCGGAACATTCCCCAGCCGAAGGCGATGAGCGAGAACATCAGAAGCCATGCGAAAAATAATTTCAGTTTCGAATTGGGCTTCCAATCGCCGCGGATGCCGATGAGTTGGTAGGCGGCGATCAGCACGCCGTAATACAGTCCCCAAACGACAAAGTTGAGACCTGCGCCGTGCCAAACTCCGCTGATGAACATGGTGACGAGCGGCGGAATGGATATTGCCAATTTTTCGTTCAGTTTGAAACGAAGCAGGGCGCGGCGGACGGGGAAGAAGACATAATCCCTGAGCCAGGTGGAAAGGGTGATGTGCCAGCGATTCCAGAAGTCGGTGGGGGTGAGGGAGAGATAGGGTTGGCGGAAATTTTCGGAGGTTTCAAAGCCGAGCAAATAGGAAACTCCGCGCGAGAGGTCGGTGTAGGCGGAAAAATCCGCGAGAATTTGCAGGGTGTAACCAAGCGAGGCGCTCAAGACCAAAAAGCCCGAAGGTTCGGCAAAGCCAAAGGCGCGGTCAACAGTGACCTGGATGCTGTTGGCGATGACCAGTTTTTTGAAGAAGCCCATGACGATCAGGGGCCATGCTTTGTGGAAGAGGTCTGCTTTCCAGATGCGGGGCGCTTCGATCTGAGGCAGAAGTTTTTGCGGGCGTTCGATCGGTCCGGCGATGAGTTGGGGAAAGAATGAAACGTAGAGCGCGAAGTCAACGAGAGTGTGAGTCGGTTTGAGCGCGCCGCGCGAGGTGTCCATCATGTATCCCAGTTTTTTCAGGGTGAAGAATGAAAGCCCGGCTGGTAATGCAATTTGCACAAGCAGGGGATTGGTGTTGAACCCCATGCTGTTCAATAATGAAATTACATCGTCACTGAAGAAGTTGTAGTATTTGAAGAATGCAAGCACGCCGAGGTTCAGGGCAAGGCTCAACGCCACGAACAGGCGTTTGCGGTTTGGACGCAAGGCGATGCCGCGCGCGAGGAAAAAGTCCGCCAGTGTGGACGCGCCCAGCATGACCGCGTACCACGCCTGCACCCAGCCGTAGAAATAGTAACTTCCCGCCAGCAAAAGCAAATTCTGCCAGCGGCGTTTGGGGAACGACCAATGGAGGGTGAAAATGATTAAAAAGAAAAGCAGAAAATCGTAACTGGTGAATGCCATGCCCTACTGTTCCGATTTTTCCTCAGAAATTTTCATCACCCGATACGACTCGGCATACTCGAAGTCTTTATCTTTCGCGTCTTCCCTTGCCCAGTCGCGCATCCACTTGTCCACTTCATCCACGGGGATTTGACTGACATGCTGTTGGAGCGCCTTCACTTTGACATTAATCGTCTCGGTGATGTCCACCCAGGTATCGGGATTTTCCACCCCGTGAACGTACAACCGCTTGACGTTGTGCGGCTCATACCCCGCCTCGAGCAGGTCGGCAAATATGAGCCTCGACCCCGCCGACGGAAAGACCGCCTCACATGCGGCTTGCGCCGCGGCGCGGTGATCGGGGTGATTGACATATTCGTTGCCGTAAAACCACGCTTCGGGATTGCCCGCTAAAACCACATCCGGCTTGTGCTGGCGGATGAGTTTTGTCAGTTCTTTGCGCAAGCCAATAGTTGGTTCGAGTTCGCCGTCAGGATAACGCAGAAAAAACGTCTGCGAAACCCCAAGCGCCTTGTTGGCTGCCAGTTGTTCGGTCTCGCGGAGGCGGGCAAGTTCGGGTTTGTAATCCGCGCCTTTGGCTGGGTCGTTCGAGCCGGAGTCCCCGCTGGTGATGACGACGGAAATAACTTCACAGCCTGCCTTCGCCCATTTGGCGAGCGTCCCGCCGACGGAAAATTCCTGGTCGTCCGGGTGGGCGTGGAGGCTCATGGCAATGTTGGGGATGTATTCGGTTTCCATGACGACCGATTGTACTCGAAAGAAAATCTCCGAGGCGGGCGCTTCCCGGAGATTTTGGTAGTGGCTCAAAGCAACTGGTTACGGTCTGGATATTCGCCGCAGAGGCGCGGAGTTCGCAGGCTGGATCGTTGAAACGCCGGAATGTTACGGCAGCAGAATGGACTGATACAGGTAAAAACTCCACGCATAAATTGTGATTAGGGTGAGGCACAGCCCAAGAATGATGGCTGGGACTGCCCGGTCGAACCGTTTGACCCTGTGCGGCGAATGAGGTTTATGGTGGAACCAAACCGGTTTTAGAGCGTGGGTTTTGTGATGTGTCATGACTTGCTCCTTTCCATGGTTTTCAGGAGCGCGGCGCTGGCGATGGCGTTATTCCCTGTTCCGCTTTAATTATACGGCGGGGGCAGGGGGGATTCAATTGTTTTCGAGAAAAATGGGGGAAACCCAGTATCGGGTTAAAGTGAGAGAGCCGGGAACAATAGTCCCGGCTCTCTTGCAAAGGAGGAGAAGAGAAATCTGGGTCAACTTTATCACGGGGTCTTGAAAGGCGCTTGACGCCTGCCCTGCGGATACCGAACGATTGTCGGACGTATTTTATGAGAGTTTTTAATGATGTTTGGGCGGAAGGGCGGTATGTCTTATACCCAGCCTTTGGAGTACAATTTCAACACATTATTTGGCTCTTCAGGATTAAGTGGGGTAATACCCTATTTACCACAGAGCGCACAGAGGGCACGGAGATTTTTTAAAGGTTTTTCTCTGTGGACTCCGTGA
>JAGUZU010000075.1 GCA_020060625.1 Anaerolineales bacterium
CGGCGCGTTCTTTTTCAACGGCAGTATCACCATCGTTTTGATCGCCTACCTGGTTGGAAAATCCATCATTGGGTTGGGGCTGTTCACCGCCGCGGAAATTCAATTGCGGAAACATCTCGGAGCGGGCTGGCGGCGCGCACCATTCTCCGCGCTGACATCCACCCGCGAACTCCTCCGCTTTGCGTTTAGTTCCAACATCAGCGCCACCATCATCAAACTCTTCCGCGAGAGCGAGTTGATCTGGGTCGGCTTCTTTCTCGACACCACCGCTGTCGGCTATTATCGCGTGGCATACACCATCGTCCATTTTCTCGCCATCCCTGCCGACCCGTTGATCGCCACCACCTTCCCTGAGATCAATCGTTTTGCCGTCGAAAAGGCGTGGAACAAACTCAAGAGTTTTCTCAAAAAGATCACCGCATTTTCATTTGCGTATAATCTCGCGCTTGGCGCGGGGTTGATCCTGTTCGGTCAACTTGCCATTCGCATTTATTCCGGCGCGGATTATCTCGCCGCCTATCCCGCGCTCGTTGCGCTCACCATCGGTCTCGTTTTCAATTACATCCTGTTTTGGAATCGTCCGCTGTTGCTTTCGCTCGGCTTGCCCGAATTTCCCATCTACGCCACGCTCGCGGCGGGTATCATCAAACTTGCGCTTTCGTTCTGGCTGGTTCCGCGTTATGGCATCGCTGCGGCGGGCGCGTTGCTTTCGTTTTATTACATTGCTTCCGTCGGCGCGATGGTCTGGCGCGGATTGAAGGAAATAGGGAATAGGGAATAGAATGAAGATCGCGCTTATCACAAACTCGCGGATTCCATCGTTGACCGCCAATTCGATTCAAGCGATGAAGGTCGCGCAGGCGCTCATACAATTGGGACACGACATCAAGATGTTCGCCCCCGCGGAAGTTGACCCTGTCTCCAAAGAGACTCTGCTCTCACACTACGGTCTGCGCCTCGCACCTGACTTGAAATTGCTCCCATCCATCAAGCGGCTCAAACGCTTCGACTTTATCGTCCATGCCCAGCGCGCCGCGAAGAACTTTGGCGCGGACTTGATCTATACTTGGCTGCCGCAATCCGCTGTGCTGGGACTGTGGTCGGGTTATCCCGTCGTCCTCGAAATGCACGCGGATAATTCCGGGGTGCTGGGCGTTTGGTGGATGCGTCAGTTTTGGAAGGCGAAGGGACGCAAGTTGATGACGGTCACCACGTCAGCGTTGAGAAAGGCTTTGGAACGCTCGACCAAACTCAAATTTAAGGATGAGGCGGTGCTGGTCGCGCCGAACGGCGTCGAATTGGAAAAGTATGAAAATTTGCCGAGTCCATCTGAAGCGCGTCGTCAATTGAATTTGAAAGAAGGACTCACCGTCGGGTTCACGGGACATATTTATCCCGGCAGAGGCGCGGATTTGCTGTTCGAACTCGCAAGGCAAATGCCGCAGGTGAATTTTCTGTGGGTGGGCGGCACGCCTGAGTTGGTGGGCTTTTGGAAGAACAAACTGACCGAAACGGGGATTGCCAATGTGACGATGACGGGCTTTGTGAAGCACGAATTCATTCCGCTGTATCAGGCGGCGGCGGATGTTCTGTTGATGCCGTATTCGCGCTCCATTGAAGCCTCAAGCGGACAGGACATTGCCGAGGTCATCAACCCGATGAAGATGTTCGAGTACATGGCGGCGGGGCGGGGAATCGTTTCCGCGGATCTGCCTTCGATACGGGAGGTGTTGAATGCAGGCAGCGCGGTGTTCGTGGGGGCGGTGGAAGAAGAGAATAGGGAATGGGGAATAGGAAGATGGAAAGCGGAGATTGAGAATCTGCTTGCCGATGAACCGCGCCGCTTGGCATTGGGCGCGCAAGCCCGCAAGGATGTGGAGCAGTTGACGTGGGTGAAGCGCGAAGCGCGGGTGGTGGAATTGTTCGTTGCGCATTTTAATTGACACCATCTCAATTTGAGATATAATTTTCCCGTGCATATCATTACCCGCAGAACCCTGATCCAGTTTTGGGAGAAACATCCCAAAAGCCGTACTGCCTTGATGCGCTGGTTCAAGATTATGCAGAAAACTGATTTTGGTAGTTTTGCTGAACTGCGCGAGGTTTTCCCTTCAGCGGATAAGGTCGGTCATTGGATTATCTTCAATGTCGGCGGTAACAAGTACAGGTTGATTGCATCTATTCACTTCAATCGCGGTAAAGTCTATATTCGATATGTGCTTACCCATGCCGAATATGACAAAGGAGACTGGAAACATGACGCTCCTGACAAATGAACTTCGAACTCACTGGGCAAATATCGCCTCCCTGCTTTTGATTCGGAATGAGCGCGAATATAACGCGGCTGTGAAGCGGCTCAACGCCTTATTGGATGAAATTGGCGATAATGAAAAGCATCCTCTCTATGGTTTGTTGGATACACTCGGCTCATTGATCGCTCTTTATGAAGAGGAACATTACCCCATCCCCGATGCGACAGGCGCGGATGTGCTGCATTTTCTGATGGATGAGCATGGACTGGCACAATCCGACCTGCCGGAAATCGGTTCACAGGGAGTGGTCTCTGAGATATTGAATGGAAAGCGTGAATTGAATGTGCGTCAGATTCGCGGGCTGGCAAAACGCTTCAAAGTTTCGCCAGCGGTATTTATGTAACAAAGAACCTCCAAACATTTGGGGGTTCTTTGTTTATTCTCTTGTTACCGCCGTCAAATTCATCGTGAGCAGCACGCCGGGTTTGGGAAGTTCACTCACGCCAATGACCGTCCGCGCGGGGCGGTGGTCTCCCATTTTACTAACGTAGGCGCGGTTCATTTCTTCGAAGTCGCTCATGTTCTTGAGAAAAATGTTGATGTGGACGATGTGATTCAAATCGGAGTTGACCGACTCAAGCATGACCTTGAACGAGTCGAGAATCTGCGCGGTCTGCGAGAAAACGTCATCTCCTGCGAGTTGACCAGCGGCGGGATTCACGCCTGCTGTCCCGCCGATGGTGATGAACGAACCGACTTTGGCGATGTGGTTGTAGGGACCAATGGGAGTGGGGGTATTGGGCGGCGTGGAAGTTTCGACTTTTGATAACATGGCTGCTCCGGAAATAAGTTTGAGAGATTTTGATATTGTATCCAAATATCGCGCCGCTTTTTGTGATGGTAGAATTTTCATCATGTTGGATTTCCTGCTTGAGAGGAAGATATTTGCATTTTCGCTTGCCGGCGCGGCTGTTGTGCTGCTGGGGTTCATCGCGTGGAGGGTTTATTCATTAAAACAACCTTCCCCCGGCGTTGAAAGACAGCCCGTCCTTCAATTCGATTATTGCGGCGCGGAATTGGACGAGCTGTGCCTTTTATCCTTTGGGCGCGATGTGAATGGGAATTCCATCATCAATCTCTTCGTGCCGGACCGCGATTTTCCCGATTTTTATTTGAATATCAGCCGCTTCAATGGCACAAGCGTGTATGTGTGTATAAAAAACGAGGAAATGCCGACCAGTGTGTTGTGCATGGGGGATGTTATCAACCTGAACGAGCGGATCGAGATCAACATCATGTCCGCGGAGGACTATCAGTTGCTGGCAAAAGGGACGTTTAACCTGACCGCGATATTGATTTCGTCCCAGGCAGGGGATTTCCAAACGCCTCGAACGGGTACGCCTATTCCCAGTTCTCCCACCCAAACTTTCACCTCCGGCGCGAGCGAACCCCCCGCTTCCACTCTCGTTCCCACATCTTCGCCTTCCTATCCCAATTATCCATAACCCATGAATATCTGGCTGGACGGACTAACTGCTTTGAGCCGCCATGCCTGGGCGGTTTTTGGCATTTTCCTGATGATTGCGTGGGGGCAAATTGTCGTTCGAAAAATTCTCTTGGGAATATTCAAGGAACGGTTGACGGATTCGGAATATCTTTCTTTCAGCATGGCAGGCTGGGTATTGCCTGTTACTCTTTGGTCAATCTTTTTGTTTTTTTGCGCCTATTTGTTTGGAGAGGCGGCGGGGAAAAACCTTTCGATTCTTTTGGTCGCCGTCTCTCTTTACAATGCCCTTGGCAAAACAAGGCGTATTTCCCTCTCCGCGTTTGTGTTGATCCTGCTCATTGTAGTTTTTGTCGTTTTGCGTTTTTCCTTTTTGCAGGAGGCGGTTCTCCCGTCCTACTTCGACTCGGCGGAACACTATCGCATCATCAAACATGTCTCGGAGACGTACCTGGCGGGAATTGCGCCGTCCGCTGTGCCGGGACAGCCCTACTATCACGCAGGTTATCATTTGGTCGGCGCGGCGTTTTCCCATTTCTTTCAAATCGGCATCCTGGATGTCATGCTGGTCTTTGGGCAGGTCGTATTGGCGGTTCTGCCGATCTCGTTATTTTTCATCGTCCGGCATGAAACGGGTTCGATTACGGCGGGGTTCTTTGCATGTCTGCTGGCGGGGCTCGGTTGGCACATGCCGTCCCATTTGGCAAATTGGGGAAAATATCCCGCATTACTAAGTTTGGTTTGCGTTCATTTTGTTTTGTCGCTGGGATACATGCTGGTTCGGGAGCAATTCAAGGAACATCGTTCGAAAATTCTTTTTCTGCTTGGAGTTGGCGTGCTCGTTTCCGGTTTGATTCACACGCGGTCCATGTTTGTCTATGCAGGCATGACGCTGGCAGTCTTGATTACCGTATTGTGGAAACGCTCCCCAATAAACATTCAACGCGCCTTGTTTGGCATTGTCGTATTGGGCTTCGCAGTCGCAACCGGCTTTATACAAAACAACGACGCGCTCGCCCCTCTGCTCTACGGCTATTTACAAACGGATGTTTGGATGCTCGTCCTTGTGCTGGCTTTGATTCCATTTTCCGTAAAATATCATGCGGGTCTTTCCTTTTTTCTCATCACATCCCTGGCGCTTTTTTTCCTCGCCCTTTTCATCCCCGTTGAGTTGCCGGGCTTTGGCGTCTTGACGATTCTGGACAGACCTTATGTGCAGATGCTTGCCTCTCTCCCGCTTTCGATCTTTGGCGGATTGGGATTCGCGGGCTTGCTTCAGTGGACGCGCCGCTTCTCTCCCCGCTCCAACCTGCCAGCCCGCCTGACAGTTTTATCTGTCTTCGGCTTTGTCGTCCTCAACGCAAGCCTTTATCGCAATTTTTATCCGTCCACCTGCTGTCAATTCGCCGGGCGGGACGACCTCGCCGCCATCACGTGGCTGGACGTATCGCTTCCATCGGATGCCAGCATCCTGATCGCCTCGGAAGATTTCCATGTCACATCGCTCGAGCAGAAAGGCGCGCGCGTTGGCACGGATGGCGGGGTCTGGATCAAACCTCTGACTTCAAGGCGGACGATCCCCGCGTGGCGGGAGTTGGATTTTAATCAACCTGAAGTTCACAACGAAGCCTGCGAGCGCCGCCTGGATTACATCTATGTCGGCGGGATGCCGCAAAGTTTCGACAGCGCTCAACTCTCCAGCCAGCCCGCATGGTATCGGGAGGTCTTTGCCCTGCCCGCTGCGAGAATCTACCAGGTGATTGGTTGCGAATGGGAAATCGTTTTCATGGTAAAAGTGGGAATATGAAATACATCGGTCAACGAGATTTTGTGTGGATTCTGCCCTTGTCCCTTGCATTGGGGGCGGGAATGTCCTATCTTCAGCCGGGCAATTGGTTCATTGGTTGGCTGGCTTTCTCTTTCCTCTCTCTTCTTTCATTCGCTTTATTGGTCATGCCCATGCGTTGGGCGGGCGGCGGGCGGATGCTGGCATGGATGATTGCGCTTGCATTTGGTTTGCGCCTCGCGGGCGGAATCGCCACGTACCTCTCACTGCCGGTCTACGGGTATGACGATGAAGACGATCAGGCAGGCTTTGTCTACACCGATGCGCGGCGGCGCGACACGCAAGCCTGGGAACTGGCAACGTCAAACCGTCCCATTTTGGATGCGTTCAACGAGAAGTTTGCCTACGATCAATATGGCGGTCTGCTCGCTTTCAGCGCATTGACCTACCGCTATCTATCCTCGGATGCGCACCGGCTTTTAATGTTGGTTCTGGTTTCCGCTTTTATGGGGGCATTGGGACTGCCGTTTATGTGGAAGGCGGTTAATTTGCAGTGGGGGGAAAAGGTGGCTGCCGCTTCGGGATGGATATTTGCTCTGTATCCCGAAAGCATTCTGCTGGGCGGTTCTGCCATGCGCGAACCATACTTGCTGGCTTTCAGCGCGTTTTCGCTTTGGGGGTTTGTGGGCTGGCATGTCTTTCGGGAACAAAGGAGCCTGGTTTGGCTTGGGCTTGGCATTGCGGGAATGTTGATGGTGTCGCCTTCCATCGCGCTTGTAACGCTGGTAATTCTGGGCGGATGGGTCTATTTCACAGGCGAACGCGGACGTATTTCATGGCGGGCTGTCCTTGTTATCGGCGTTGTTTTCATTGCCGGCTTGTTTGTCCTTTCATCCGCTCTCGACCGTCAGGGGAATTTGGGCGGAGGGACGCCGGTTGGGGTCATCAATAATTTCATCCGCGAGTCGTTGAAATGGAATGTGTATAAGATCGAAAGGGGATCGGGCTGGGTGCAGAAGCTTTTCGATGAAATGCCCGCGTGGATGCATCTGCCGTTTGTCATGGTCTACGGCGTTTTACAGCCCGTCCTGCCTGCGATCTTCATTGCGCCGACGACCATCGTTTGGCGGGTCATCGGGATTCTCAGGTCAATCGGCTGGTACGCGCTGCTTCCAGCGTTGATTCTGCCTGTTGTTGCGTCCACAGACATCGGCGGGGAAAAGAGGCGGAAACTGTTGCAGTGGTTGAGTCTCATCGTCTGGGGATGGGTCCTTTTTACGGCTTTGCGCGGCGGCGGGGATCAATGGGACAATCCGCGTTATCGAACCATCCTGTTTATGTGGCAGGCGATTCTGGCGGGGCATGTCTGGGTCTGGTGGCGGGAGACGAAAAATTCGTGGGTTTTGCGAATCGTCGTAATGGAAGTTGTCTTTGTGGGGGTGTTCGGTCAGTGGTATGCAAACCGATATCTGCATGTTGGATGGCAATTTTCGTTTGTCCAAATGGTGACCTTGATCCTTGTGTTGTGGCTCGGGGTTTTCGGATGGAGCGTGTGGCATGACCGGACGAAGCGCGCCTGACATGGTGTATAATTCAGCGACTGAATTTTGGATTAGGAGATAACATGCCCACTGCTCTCGTGACAGGAATAACAGGTCAGGATGGTTCGTATCTTGCCCAGTTATTGTTGAAGAAAGGCTACCGTGTAATTGGGGTGGCGCGCCGTTCCAGCACGGTCAATTATGAACGCATTCAGCATCTGTTGGATGACATTACCGTAGTGCAGGGCGATTTGCAGGATCAGGGTTCCCTGCTTACCCTGCTCGAGGAATACGAGCCGACGGAAGTTTACAATCTTGCGGCTCAATCGTTTGTGCCTACTTCCTGGAGCCAGCCCGCGTTGACCGGTGACGTGACCGCTCTTGGCGTGACGCGTATTTTGGAAGCCATTCGTTTTGTAAATCCGAAGATCCGGTTTTATCAGGCATCCTCGAGCGAGATGTTTGGCAAGGTGATGGAAGTGCCGCAGAATGAGGAGACGCCGTTTTACCCGCGCAGCCCGTATGGCGTGGCGAAGGTCTACGGGCATTGGATCACGGTCAATTACCGTGAGTCGTTCGGTATTTTCGCCGCATCGGGCATCCTGTTCAACCATGAAAGCCCCCGCCGTGGACTGGAGTTTGTGACGCGCAAGATATCCGACGGTGTGGCGAAGATCAAACTCGGCGTGACAAAGGAACTGCGCCTCGGCAATCTCGATGCCCAACGAGACTGGGGATTTGCGGGCGATTACGTCCATGCCATGTGGTTGATGCTTCAGCAGGCGACTCCCGACAACTATGTGATCGGCATGGGTGAGACCCACTCCGTCCGTGAGTTCTGTGAGATCGCCTTTTCACACGTCGGTCTGGACTATAAAGACTTTGTCGTTGTGGATGAAAAATATTACCGTCCGGCTGAAGTGGATTTGTTGATTTCGGATCCTTCCAAGGCGCGCGCGCAATTGAAATGGGAGCCGTCTGTCACTTTCAATGAACTCGTTAAGATGATGGTGGACTCCGACCTTGCGCGGTTGAAGAAGTAATTTGCTTTTTGAGAATTCATGGTCAAAAAGCCGGTGTTTCTAAAACACAAGGAATTGCCCTCCTGGCTGCCGTTTGCTTTGGCAGGCTTGGGGGCGTTCCTCTATTTAATACAGGCTTTAATCTACGCCCACACCACTGGTAGCAGCCTGGACGAAGGCTCTTATTTGATCAAGGGACTGTATTACCTGCGCGGCGTGTATGAACCCTTTGAGCCATACGGACCCCTGACCAACAAGGCGCCGTTTGCCTTCCTCATTCCCGGATTTGCCGAATATCTGTTTGGCGCAGGTCTTCGAACAGGACGTTATTTTTCCATCTTTCTTGGTTTATTAACCCTGTTGGGCGTGTGGATCACGGCTCGCCGCTTTGCCGGAAACTGGATTGCGGCGGGTACGGTTTGGGTCTTTGCGCTGAGCCAGATGATCGTCCGGTTGCATGCGCGCGCGGTATCCGAGGTGATCGTCGCTTGTATACTGGCTTGGATCTGCGTCCTCGTGCTGGATGAACGCCGCCCGCTTTGGCAGATCATCCTTGCTTCAATTCTTGCCGCATTTGCCGTGCTGACACGCCAAAACATGATTCTAATTCTGCCCCTGCTTGTTTTGTACGTTTTCTGGCAGCACGGCAAACAGAAAGGGGGGTGGGCGCTTGCGGCGGGCGGCATTGTGTTTCTCGCCGTCCACGCCTATTACTGGCCCCGCATCATGATCATTTGGGCGCCGTGGCTTCCCGAAAACCTGACCCCATTCCTCAACGACTTCCGCCTGCCCGATGATGTTATCCCGATCTGGGACCCTTCGATTGATTTTTGGAATCGGATGAACGCCTTCTTTCAAGGCGTCCGCTACCATTTCATTCCCCTTCTTGGGAGTGTCTTTGCGCTGATTCTTTGGCCGCCTCGCAGAGACTGGAAATCTGATTCTGCCTTCCGGGCGGCTGTTTTTCTCGCTGTGAGTTATTTCGTTCTGTTTATCATGCATGCGTGGGCGTCGCTGGCGAGTCAATACGAAAGTTATAGCTGCGTCTTTTGCTTCTCGAACTACCTGACCTTTTTCGACCCGCTCGGGCTTCTTTTTTTTGTCGTTGCATTTCATGCCGCCTGGAATCGACATCCTGCGCGCGCTGTCCAGATTCTTGCTGTTTTTCTTGTCGTTGCCTTGTCAACGGGAATCGGGTTCTCCCTTTTTGAACATGTCGGCGACGGGCTTCTCAACCTGCCCGTTCCCCGGATGCGCGAGGGGCAGTTCCTGCCCGACTCGGCAAAACTTGTGGATGTGCTGAAATACGGCTTCGATCTGCAATTGGCTCAAATCAAGCGCCTGGTTAGTTCCTTCCTTGGGTTGGCGGCTGGCTTGGCTGCGCTGGTCGTTGCATTTTCACTTTGGCGACGCAATAAAACCGCCCGTTATTCCCTGGCGCTGGTCAATTCTTATCTGGTTATGGGGCTTGTTCTCTCTCCCGTTCTGAATTTGGGCGAAAACTCCATTCACTGCAAAGAGGACCTCATCCTCGCCAATGAAAGACTTGGCGGCTATCTCGCCTCCATTATCCCGCCGGATAGTCTGGTATATTGGGACGGCGGCAATGCCTTCACGCCGATGGTGTATGTGCCTCATGCGCGGATCTTCCCCCCGCAAATCAATGATGGTTATACTTACCATTTCGGCGGCGACCCCGATACGCTCTATCGTTTCAGTCATTGGAACGGCGAATTGGACGCCGAATGGCGAAACGCTGCGGATGTCTTCATCATCGAAGCCAAACGCTATTCGAACTGGAAGGATTTCCTCGATCCGCGGGAATTCCAGGAATACCCAAAGCCCGCAGATGCTCCATCGTGCGATGAAGGCGCCGAATTAAGGATATTTCACCGACTACCATGAACCTATCACTTATCATACCGGTCTATAACGAGCAGGATAACCTCCCGCTTTTGTTCGATGCCGTTTACAAAACCATGGAATCCCTCGATACCTCGTGGGAAGCGATCTTTGTGGACGATGGCAGCCGCGACCGGAGCCTTTCCATCCTCAAGGAATTTGCGGAAAAAGACCCCGAACGCATCCGCCTCATTTCCTTCCGCCGCAACTTCGGGCAGACTGCCGCCATTGCCGCCGGGTTGGATTACTCCAAAGGCGAGATCATCGTCCTGCTTGACGCCGACTTGCAGAATGATCCGGACGATATTCCCATGATGCTCGCCAAATTGGACGAAGGCTATGATTTAGTCAGCGGCTGGCGCAAGGAAAGGAAGGACAACGCCATCACGCGCAACCTTCCATCCATGATAGCGAACTGGATCATCTCCCAGGTCACGGGCGTGCATTTGCATGATTACGGCTGTACGCTCAAAGCCTACCGCCGCGATGTGCTGGAAGGCTTCCGGCTTTACGGCGAAATGCACCGCTTTATCCCGGTCTTTGCCGATTCGGTCGGAGCGCGGATTACGGAGATCGTCGTCAACCACCACCCACGCCGTTTTGGAAAGACCAAGTACGGGCTGGAGCGAACCGCGAAGGTCATCCTCGACCTGTTCACGGTAAAATTCCTTGTCAGTTATTCCTCCAAACCGATCTATCTTTTCGGCGGCACGGGCGGGGTTTTGATGATCATCAGCGCCATCATCATGGCGTATTTATTTGTGCGGCGCGTGTTTTATCTTGTCAGCATTACGGGGTCTCCATTATTGCAAACAAGCGTCATGTTCTTCATTTTGGGATTTCAATCCATCCTGATGGGGCTGATCGCGGAATTGCTCGTCCGCACCTATCACGAATCCCAGCGTAAGCCCACCTACACCGTTCGCACCATGGTCAATCTGGATCCAAAGCGCAATGATTGATTGGGTGCGTAAAAACCGCCAGACGATCGCGCGGGTGTTGGGGAGCGTTCTGGCATTGACGCTGCTGGTCGTGCTGCTGGAAGAGGAGGGGGACGGCGAACTTTTCTCCGCGCTGCGGCGCGTTTCCATTGGATATTTCCTGTTGGCGGTTGGCGCATTGCTCATATCGCGGTTGTTCGCTGTGACGCGCTGGCACATTCTGCTCAAATCGGCTGGCGTGAATATTTCCTTTCTTCGTGCCGTGATGTTGACCTTCACCGGAAACTTTTCCTCGAATTTTTTACCGACAACCATTGGCGGGGATGTGGTGCGGCTTGGCGGCGCGATGCAGCTTGGATACGACCGCGCCGTCTGTCTCGCCTCGCTCGTCGTTGACCGGTTGATTGGGATGGCGGGAATGATGCTTGCCCTCCCTTTGGGCTTGATTCCCGTCTTTTCGCCCGGCGGCGGGGTTTCGCAATCCGTTGCGATTCCAGCCTTGTTTCAAAAGGGCATGCACTTTGCCAAACGGACGTTTGAATCCTTTTCCATCTGGTTGAAGAAACCGCTGGCGTTGACCGGCTCCCTGCTGTCCACGCTGGGGAATCAGGCGTTTATTTACCTGGCGATTTACTTTCTCCTGGTCGGCATTGACCATCGTGTTCCCTATTGGCTGGTGGCTGGGTTGTACACCCTGACCTATTTCGTGACGCTTATCCCCATTTCCATCAATGGGTTGGGGGTGCAGGAACTCTCGATGGCGTTTTTGCTCTCCCACTTTGGCGGTCTGACCTCTTCCGAAAGCGCGACCATCGCCCTGCTGACCCGCCTGTTGTTTATCTTTGCCAGCCTGCCGGGAGCGTTTTACCTGCCGTCCATCCTTGCGGCGATGAACGAGAAGGAAATGTAACGCAAGACTTGTCTTGCGTCAGGCAGAACGATATGAATGTTGCGGTACATAATCTTATGGAAACCGTCTCCACTAAAAAATTCCTGCAAACATGGCTGTGGACGCTGGTTGTCGCCAGCCTGCTTGCCATTCCCCAGACGATTCAACGCACGAACGAGCTGGAAATCGCCCTCCTGCGTTCCAAGTGGATCGGGCTGGTGGGAGTCTTTGCGTTGACTGCCATTGCGGGCGCGTGGCTTTCCTTTTCCCCGCTTTTGAATCGCATCACGGACTGGCTGGATAACCTTGCGGCTCGCCCGCTTACTCCCCCAAGAATCGCGCTTTACGTAGCGCTCATTGTTCCTGGCTTTCTTTCAGTCTGGTTCGTTCGCCTGTATGTTTTTGGAAGTGTGCTTCCCCAAGTCGTGCCGATCTTCTGGGTGTTCCTGTGGGCGGCTTTGATTCAAACGGCGGGATTGAAATTGCTTCGCAAGTCGCTGGCATGGCATGTTGCATTTGTCGGGCTTGTTCTTGCCCAGGGAATTCTCTTTCAGGTTTATGGCTTTCTCCCCATCGTTTCCAGCGACCCGTTCTCGATTGGATATTCCGAAGCCGGGCGGCATTATTATGCCTCCCTGTTCTTTTCCAAAACCCTGTATGGGATTTCCCTCCCGCTTCCCTTCCTGCACCCATCCCGCTATCTGCTGCTATCGCTTCCCTTCTTGATTGACGGCTTGCCGCTTTGGGCTCACCGCCTGTGGCAATCCATCCTGTGGATTGGGCTGACGTCCGCCTCGTCCATTTTGCTTGCGCGGCGGATGACACTCAACGGCTGGATGATGGCATTTACAGCAGCATGGGCGTTTCTGTATTTTTTGCAGGGCGCAGTGTATTACCACCTTCAAGTTTGTGTGATTCTTATTTTGATCGGCGTCTCGACGCAAAAGCCCTGGCGTTCGTTGACGTTTGTAATCCTCGCCTCGCTCTGGGCGGGAATCAGCCGCGTTAACTGGTTTCCCGTCCCTGCCATGCTGGCGATTACGATGTACCTTCTTGAAACGCCGCTTGCGGGAAAAGGTTGGCGGTATTGGGTCACGCCTTTCGTATGGGGCGCAAGCGGGCTTGCCGCCGCGCTTGCTTCGCAGTTTGCCTACATCCAAATCTCAGGCAACGCGGACTTATCCGCTTTCGGTTCCAGTTTTACTTCCGACCTGCTGTGGAACCGTCTGCTCCCGAATGAGACGTTTCCGATGGGAATATTGCCGGGCATTTTTCTCGTCACTGCGCCGATAGGGTTGATGTTTTATCAAATGGCGCGCGGAAAGACCTTTCACGTGCATCCTTTGCGTTGGCTGGCGCTGTCTGCAATGCTGTTCATCCTCTTCGTCGGCGGTGCGGTGGTCAGCACAAAAATTGGCGGCGGCGGGGATTTACACAACATGGACGCGTTCATGGTGATGCTGTCGGTGGTGGCGACGGCTTTTTGGGCAGGGCGGGCTTGCCCTGAGCGTAGTCGAAGGGTGTCGGCGGAGAAGGAGGCGAAACCTGTGTGGGGGCGGGTCGGCTGGGGCGTGATGTCCGCCGTTTTGCTGGTTCCCATGATCGCCGCGCTTCCGAAGATCGGCTTTCTTCATTCGTATGATCGTTCGATTGCGGAACAGGATATTCAAAAGATTCAGGAAACAATTGCGGATGTGGCTGCGGATGGCGGCGCGGTGTTGTTTGTGACCGAGCGCCAGTTGATTACCTTCGGTGATTTACAAGGCATTCCGCTTGTGCCGGAATATGAGCAGGTTGAATTGATGGAAATGGCGATGTCGCGCAATCGCGCTTATCTCGAACAATATTATGCGGATTTGCAGGATCGGCGTTTTGCGCTCATCATCGCCGAAGACCAGAAATTTACCGAACAGAAAAAAGGCGCGTTCGTGGAGGAGAATGTGGCATGGGTCCGTTATGTGGGCGCGCCGCTTTTGTGCAATTACAAACCGGTCGTATCGCTGACCTCGAACAATATTCAAATCTTCGAGCCGCGCCCGAAGGAATCGAATTGTAAAGACCCGTTTTCGGATTGAACTTATTTCATGCGCATTCTCACGCTCATTTATGAATTTCCACCCATCGGCGGCGGCGGCGGCAGGGCTGCCTATGACATCTGCAAGGAACTCGCGGCGCGTGGTCATGCTGTGACGGTGTTGACGGCGCGCATGGACGGTTTGCCGCGCGAGGAAATCAGGGACGGCATCCGCCTTGTGCGGATTCAATCCCTGCGGACGGAGGCGTTTTCGGCGAGTTTTCAAACCATGCTTGCCTACGTTCTCGCCGGACTTTGGGCTGGTCTGGCGCTGATTTGGCGTTTTCGCCCCGACATCATTCATACCCACTTTGCCGTCCCGTCCGGCGCGCTTGCATGGACGTTATCTTTGCTGACGGGGATTCCATACATCCTGACCGCCCATCTCGGCGATGTGCCGGGCGGCGTCCCGGAGAAAACCGCCCGATGGTTCCGCTGGCTGGAGCCGTTCACCAAGCCGATCTGGAAGCGGGCGAAGCAGGTCGCTGCCGTAAGCGAGTTTACGCGGCAGCTGGCGTTGAAACATTACGATGTGAACATTCGCGTCATTCCAAACGGCGCCGACTTTCAGCATCTCGTCCCCGATCATATCGAATTGAATCAGCCGCCGCGCGTCGTCTTCGCCGGGCGTTTCGTTTCGCAAAAGAATCCGCTGGCGATTGTGCGCGTGTTGTCCACGCTCAGGGATTTGAATTGGACCTGTACCATGCTGGGCGATGGTCCCATGCTTGGGGAAGTGACAGCGGAGATCGAAAAGCATGAGTTGACCAAACGCTTCCGTTTGCCCGGCTGGGTCACGCCGGATGATGTTCTGCGCGAATTCTCCAAATGTGACATTCTCTTTATGCCCTCGTATTCGGAGGGCTTGCCCGTCGTCGGGGTGGATGCGCTGGTGAAGGGACTGGCAATCGTTGCCAGCAAGATCGGAGGATTCCTCGACCTTGTGGATCAGGATCGAAACGGCTATCTGGTCGAAGTCAGGGATGAGGCGGGGTTTTCATCCGCCCTGCGGGGATTGCTCTCGAACCGCGAGCGCCTTGCCGAACTCCGCCGCGCAAGCCTGAAAAAAGCGGGAAATTTCGACATCAAGAAAATCGCGGATCAGTACGAAGAGATCATGAACAATGCGATAAAAAAGTACGTACAGACCTGACAGGTTTCGGAAAACCTGTCAGGTCTTTTCTCGCCATAGGGGAATCGTAGGGATTCCCAGCCGCAGCCCGGCTTGACTCAACGGGGATTTTATGTCAGAATTCAAAAACTGAATGCTCAATCATGGCAGACGTTAAACAGAACGAATACGCCCTACTCAATGAAATTGCCCAGGATTCAATGGTCACCCAGGCGAACCTTTCGGATCGTCTGGGCATTGCCGTTGGAAGCGTCAACTGGTACATCAAGCGGCTCATCCATCGCGGCTGGGTCAAGGTTTCGCACCTCGACCGCACCCGCCTGAAATACGACCTGACCTCCGAAGGGATGCGTGTTTTCACGCAGCGCGCCATGTCCTATGCGCGCGACTCGCTGAAGGTGTATGGTCAGTTTCGCGAGAAGGCAAAAACGACGGTCGCGGACCTGCAAAAAAAGGGAGTCGCGCGGGTCTATCTCAATGGCGACGATGAGATCATGGACATCCTGCGCCTGACCTGCATCGAAGCGGGCATACAAGTGGATAACATCCCCGACGATATTGTGGTCGAAGTCCGCGGACAGGATTACCATGTGAGGCAAATGAGAGGAGATTCATGACGAAAAACTTTGCTGTCATTGGCGCGGGCGGTTACATTGCGCCCCGCCATTTACGCGCCATTCGGGATACGGGCAACCGCATTGCCGCCGCCGTGGATCCGAAAGATTCCGTCGGCGTGCTGGACCAATATTCTTATGACGTGAAATTCTTTACCGAGATCGAACGTTTTGACCGTCATCTCGAAAAACTGCGCCGCGGACCTGAAGCGGGACGCATCCACTATGTTTCGATCTGTTCGCCCAACTATTTGCATGATTCACACTGCCGCCTTGCCCTGCGCGTCGGCGCGGATGTGATCTGCGAGAAACCGCTGGTTATCAACCCCTGGAATTTGGACGCCCTCGAAGAGATCGAAGCGGAGACGAAACGCCGCGTCAATACCATCTTGCAACTGAGAGTCCACCCAAGCCTGATCCAACTCCGCGAGTCTTTGCAATCCTCAAATGAGGCGCATGATGTCGAGTTGACCTACATCACCAGCCGCGGTCCCTGGTATCAAGTTTCGTGGAAGGGCAATCACGATAAATCCGGCGGCATCGCGACGAATATCGGAATCCACTTCTTCGATCTACTCATGTGGCTCTTTGGCTCTGTGAATGGCATCAAGGTCTATCACTCGGATAATGAACGTATGTCTGGTTTTATCGAATTGGAACGCGCTCGCGTGCGCTGGTTTCTCTCGGTGGATCGAAATGATTTGCCGGAACAGGCAAAAGCAAATAACAAGACCACTTATCGTTCCATTACTGTGGATGGCAAGGAAATCGAATTTTCAGAAGGCTTTACCGACTTGCATACGAAAGTCTACGAAGAAACGCTTGCCGGGCGCGGTTTTGGCATCAAAGATGCGCGTCCGTCTGTGCAGTTGACGTATGACATACGCAAAGCGCCGATTTCGTCCATTGATACATTGGCGCATCCGCTGCTAAAAAAGTAGGTCACGTTTTCAACGTGACGAAGTTGAAATTATTGAGAATGTCACGCTGGAAGCGTGACCTACAGAGTGAAAATGGCTGATTATTTTGTTCACGAATCCAGTTATGTAGACGAAGGCGCTGAGATCGGCGCGGGGACGAAGATCTGGCATTTCTGCCATGTCATGCCGCGCGCGAAGATCGGCGAGCGATGCAACATCGGGCAGAATGTTTTGGTCTCTTCGGATGTCACCATTGGGAGGAATGTGAAAATTCAGAACAACGTCTCGCTTTATACCGGTGTGATCGTGGAAGACGATGTCTTTCTTGGTCCTTCGATGGTGTTTACCAACGTGGTCAATCCGCGCAGCCATGTCAGCCGCAAAGATGAGTACAAGACTACGCTGGTTAAGAAAGGCGCGTCGATTGGCGCAAATGCGACCATTGTCTGCGGCACAACGTTGGGGCGGTATTGTTTTGTCGGCGCGGGTGCGGTGGTGACGAAGGACGTTCCCGATTACGCGCTTGTCTATGGTTCTCCCGCGCGTGTGCGCGGATGGATATGTCAGTGCGGCGAGCAATTTTCTTTTGCGGATGAGCGCGCGGTCTGCTCGCAGTGTGGAGACGCTTACAGAAAACAGGATCAGGTCGTTATTCCAGAAAGAGGCGAAGCATGATTTCATTGGTTGATCTGACAGCGCAGTATCATTCCATCAAAAACGAAATCGACGCGGCGGTCTCTTCCACGCTGGAGTCGGGTCATTTTATTCTCGGTCCGCAGGTGGCGAAGTTCGAGGAAAGTGTCGCGTCGTATCTTGGTGTTAAACATGCGATTGGTTTAGCCTCTGGCACGGATGCGCTGGTGATTGCGTTACGCGCGTTGAATATCGGCGAAGGGGATGAAGTCATTATTCCGGCATATACATTTTTTGCTACAGCAGGCACGGTGATGTCTGTGGGCGCGAAGCCCGTGATCGTGGATGTTGACCCGCAGAGCTATCAGATTGATGTGAGCAAGATCGAAGCCGCGATCACTTCGAAGACGAAGGCGATTATTCCCGTGCATTTGTATGGGCATTCATCGGAGATGAATCCGATTTTGGAGATCGCCCGCAAGCACGATTTGAAAATCATCGAAGATAACGCGCAAGGATTTGGCGCAGAATATCTTGGAAAGAAAACCGGCTCGTTTGGCGACATTGGTTGTTTGAGTTTTTTCCCGACCAAGAATCTTGGCGCGTATGGTGATGGCGGCGCCGTGGTGACAAATGATCCTGCGTTGGCAGAGCGTATGCGTATGCTGCGCACGCATGGCTGGAAGAAGAAATATTATTCGGAAGAAGTCGGCTACAACAGCCGCCTCGATGCGCTGCAAGCCGCCATTTTGCAAACCAAACTTCCATATTTGGATGCGTGGAACGAGAAACGCCGCGAACTTTCGAAACGATATAACGAACATCTTTCGCCGTTGGGTATTGTTACTCCTGTGGAACGTAATTGGGCGAAGCATGTTTATCATCTGTATATTATTCGCGTGGAAAAACGGGATGAGTTGCAGGCGTTCTTGAGGCAAAAGGGTGTTGCTTCGGAAGTGTATTATCCAATACCGCCGCATCTTGCCGAACCTTGCCGTAAATTTGGTTACAAGGAAGGCAACTTCCCTCACGCGGAAAAAGCCGCGAAGGAAACGCTTGCTCTTCCGCTTTACCCCGAATTGACATTGGAACAGCAGGATGAAGTCATTGCTGCTGTGAAGGAATTTGTGAGTAAATAATTATGACGACTGAATTGAAAACGACTGAGCAAGAGAATTGGTCACTGGTCATTCGTCCACAGCGCGCTTGGTGGGATCTGCACTTGGGTGATCTGTGGCGTTACCGTGATCTGGTCTGGATGTTCGTCTGGCGCGATTTTGTGGCGTATTACAAGCAGACTATTTTAGGTCCGCTGTGGTATTTGATCCAGCCGATCCTGACGACGGTGGTGTTCACGGTCATTTTCGGTAACATCGCCCAACTCTCTACAGACGGATTACCGCCGTTCCTGTTCTACCTGGCGGGGAATACGGTGTGGACGTATTTTTCCGCCAGCCTGACCAGCACATCCAATACATTTACAGGGAACGCAGGTTTGTTTGGCAAGGTCTACTTTCCGCGGCTTGCCATGCCTGTTTCGGTTGTGATTTCACAAGTTATTTCGTTTGGCATTCGCTTTTTTGTGTTTTTAGGTTTTCTCTTTTACTTTATGGCATCCGGCGCGGACGTGCGCCCAAACTGGTGGATTTTGATTCTGCCCGTTCTCCTGTTCATCATGGCAGGGTTGGGGTTGGGGTCGGGAATCATCGTTTCGTCTCTTACAACCAAGTATCGCGATTTACAGCAGTTGGTGACCTTTGGCGTTCAGTTGTTGATGTATGGGACGCCGGTGATCTATCCGTTATCGTCCATTACAGGCGGATGGCGCTGGTTGATCCTTGCCAACCCGATGACGCCGGTGGTCGAGGTCTTCCGCCTGGCATTTTTGGGCGTGAGCGCCATGTCCCCGGTGTACCTGCTGTACAGCCTTGCTTTTATGGTTTTGGTGCTTTTGATCGGCGTGTTGATCTTCAACCGCGTCGAAAATAATTTTATGGATACGGTCTAGGTCATGTCGAATACTGTTATTTCTGTTGAAAATCTTTCGAAGACGTATCGCCTCGGAGTTATTGGAACCGGCACATTCTTTGGCGACCTGAATCGATGGTGGGCAAGGAAACTTGGCAAGCCGGATCCGTATGCCAAGATCGGCGAAGTGGATCATGGGAACCGCTTTGGCGAGACGATTCGGGCGCTGGACAATGTCAGTTTTGCCCTGCAACAGGGCGAAGCGCTGGGCATCATTGGGCGCAATGGGGCGGGCAAAAGTACGCTTCTGAAAATTTTGTCGCGCGTGACGGCTCCAACTTCCGGCGAGGTCAAGGTCAAGGGTCGCATTGCAAGCCTGCTCGAAGTCGGAACCGGTTTTCATCCCGAACTGACCGGGCGCGAAAATATTTACCTGAACGGAGCCATCCTTGGGATGAGCCGTGCGGAAGTCAATCGAAAACTCGATGAGATCGTGGATTTTTCGGGCGTGGAGAAATTTATCGATACGCCTGTCAAACGCTATTCAAGCGGGATGTACGTTCGCCTCGCCTTCGCTGTTGCCGCTCACCTCGAACCCGAAATTTTGGTGGTGGACGAAGTGTTGGCGGTAGGCGATGCGGAGTTCCAAAAGAAATGCCTTGGTAAGATGAGTGATGTGGCTAGTGGCGGGCGCACAGTACTCTTTGTAAGTCACAATTTGGCTGCGGTCTCCAACCTTTGTCAAACGGCCATCCTTATGGATAAAGGCAGGATACTACATAGCGGCGAAACAGAGGGCGTCGTTTTTAAGTACATGAACTTGAACAAAGATGCAAATTCTTTTACGGCTGACCTTCGAAATGTTCAAATAAGCGGGGAACCAAAGTTTACGAGTATCAATGTGCTCAACTCGCGTCGCGAGCCTGTCGACGCCGTTTTTTCTGGAGAAAGCATGTCTGTTGAACTTGGTTACGCCTCCACACGTACAAACCCTTTGGGACAGGTTTCAGCAAGTGCCATCTTTTCCAACGAACTTGGGGAGAATGTGATCTGTTGTTGGAGCGATCTTGTGTCCTTCAACTTCAAGAATCTGCCATCTTCTGGAAAATTAATTTGTGAAATTCCAAAACTCCCGTTACTTCCCGGGAGATATCATATTTCGTTTAATCTTGTTGTAGACAAGAGAACAACAGATAAACTGCATCAAGGCATCGCAATAAACGTTATTGAGGGCAGATTTTTTCCGACAGGGAAAATCCCCCCGCGGAAATTAGGAATGTTCTATGTCGAACATGATTGGAAATATCATGAATAAATCCGCAAGATTGATTGCATTGATGCATCGGGTAACGGGCTGGCTGCTGAAGAAAACCCGGAATGAATTGGCGCGAAAAGATGAACGATATGAAAATAACAGGATTGGTCCCAACGTAGATTTGGGAACTGCGGTTTTGCAAGGCGGTTGTGTCATCAAGCACCCCGTTTTTTTGAGAGGCGATATTACGATTGGAAAATACAGCACACTTGGTCCGGAATGCGTTCTTCATGGTGGGGTAATCCAGATAGGAAATTATTGCCAGCTTGGACCGCGTGTTGCCGTCTATGCGCTCAATCATCCAATGAACCGTGTCACAACCTATGTAAATAGTACCTTGCTCGACGGTAAACTTAAGACCTCTGCATCGGACGAGACTGTCATCATTGGTAATGATGTATGGATTGGGTACGGGGCGGTTATTCTTCCGGGTATCAATATTGGCAATGGTGCTGTCATTGGCGCGGGGGCTGTTGTTAGTAGAAACATTGGTTCGTATGAAGTTGCGGCTGGAAATCCCGCTCGCATTGTAAAAAAGAGATTTGATCCGGAGCTTATTGAATTATTGAGTGAGTGGGAGTGGTGGAAACTGGACCCTGACGAACTGAAAAAACATGAAGAAATTTTTCTTGAAGATGTGATATCCAATCCGGAGGTATTAAGAAAGTACCTAAAAAAAATCGCTGCGCGATAAAGTTTTGCAAGTATGTCATGATTATTCGGATTATTCAGAATGGAACATACAAGATTGGAACAGTTTTCTTTAAAAAGAAAAGATAAATGTTTGATCGTCGCCGAAGTAGCCCAGTCTCACGATGGCAGTCTTGGCATGGCGCACGCCTTCATTGATGCCATTGCCAAAGCCGGGGCAGATGCAGTCAAATTTCAGACCCATATTGCCGCTGCCGAGAGCACCCGGCAAGAGCCGTGGCGCGTCAAATTCAGCAGGCAGGACGGCTCGCGCTACGACTACTGGAAGCGCATGGAGTTCACCCCCGAACAATGGCAGGGTTTGGCAGACCATGCGAAAGAAAAGGGATTGACCTTCCTCAGTTCGCCATTCTCCATCGAGGCGGTAGATTTGCTGGAATCCGTCGGTATGCCTGCCTGGAAAGTTGCCTCCGGTGAAATTGGCAACAAAATGATGTTGGATAAAATGCTCGAAACAGGCAAACCCATTCTTTTATCCACTGGCATGAGCAGTCTGGATGAAATTGACGAAACTGTGGAATACATCCGCCGCCGGGATGTGGAATACGCGGTCATGCAGTGTTCGACTGCCTACCCCTGCCCGCCGGAAAAAATCGGCTTGAACTTGATCCCCTATTTGCGGGAACGCTATGAATGCGCAGTCGGGCTCTCCGACCATTCCGGCACCATCTACCCAAGTCTTGCTGCTGTAACACTAGGGATCGAAGTATTGGAAGTACATGTTGCTTTCAGCCGCGAAATGTTCGGACCCGATGTGCCCGCCTCAGTGACTACGGGAGAGCTGAAACAACTCGTGGAGGGAGTCCGCTTCATCGAACGGATGCGCAACAACCCTGTGGACAAAAATAGTTTTGCAGAAGAAGTTTTGCCATTGCGCCGCCTCTTCACGAAAAGCATCGTGGCTGACGCAGATCTGCCCAAGGGCACGGTGTTGGAAGAAAAACACCTTCGCATTAAAAAACCCGGCAATGGAATTCCCGGCGAGCGGATGAGAGACTTGATCGGTAAAAAGATACTGCGCGATATAAAGGCAGATGAGCAAATTCTGGAAGGAGATTTTTCCTAAGCTCCATGAAACGAAAAATATGCGTGGTTGTAACAGCGCGTCCAAGTTATAGCCGTATTCGAACTGCTCTCAAAGCGATTAAGGCACATCCCGATTTGGAGTTGCAATTGGTTGCGGCTGCTTCTACACTGCTGGAACAGTACGGCAATGCCATCCGTTATATGGAACAGGATGGTTTTCAAATTTCAAGCAAGGTCTATATGGTTGTGGAGGGTGAGAACCTGGCGACCATGGCAAAGACGACAGGATTGGGTTTGCTTGAACTTGCCACCACGTTCGATAATCTTAAGCCGGATGTGGTGGTGACCATTGCAGACCGTTATGAAACCATTGCTACAGCGATTGCTGCTTCTTACATGAATACCCCTCTTGTGCATATTCAGGGTGGCGAGATTACCGGCACGATTGATGAAAAAGTGCGGCATGCCGTTACCAAACTGGCAGATGTTCACCTTGTCTCCACACAAAAGGCGGCGGAGAACGTGATTCGCATGGGGGAAGCCCCGGCTTCCGTGTTCGTCACCGGCTGTCCGTCCATTGATATTGCCGCCAATGTCCTGAAGAATCCCGCCATTGATTTTGACCCGTTCGAGAAATATAAGGGCGTCGGCTCCATCTTCGATGTTCGGAACAAGGATTATCTGGTGGTCATGCAGCACCCGGTCACTACCGAGTATGAGCAGGCGCGCACTCAGATCACGGAAACCCTGCACGCAGTGAAGGAAATCGGTCTGCCCGCATTCTGGTTCTGGCCCAATGTCGATGCGGGTTCGGATGGAACCTCAAAAGGGATTCGTGTGTTCCGTGAGAACGAACGCCCGACTAATATCCATTTCTTCAAGAACATGGAGTCGGAGGATTTCCTGCGGCTGGTGTACAACAGCCGCTGTTTGGTGGGCAACTCCAGTGTGGGTATCCGTGAGACCTCTTTCCTTGGAGTTCCAACGGTCAATATTGGAACGCGCGAAGCGGGGCGTGAACGGGGAAGAAATGTTCTGGATGTGGATTATGACCGGGTCCAGATTCAAGAGGCGGTTAAAAAGCAGATTTCAAACGGCAGGTATCCTTCTGATCCGCTCTATGGGCAGGGCAATGCCGGTGAACAGATTGCAGAGATTTTAAGCTCGATCCCGCTCAAGTTCGAAAAGAGACTGAATTATTAAAAGGCGGCAGGTATGCAGACCAATTTCGATGAAATAACCGGAAGAAAAAAATTCTTCGATAACGTAAACAAGGAACTCAACAAATTGATTGACCCCGCCACAGGCAAAGTCAAGGCGGATTTGGTGGAACAGGTCAACTGTCCCAATTGCGAGGCGAATTCATACGACCCTTTATTCGTCAAACAAGGCTTTGATTTTGTCCGCTGTAAGAACTGCAATCTTGTATATGTAACTCCCCGCCTGTTGGAGAGCGCCACTCTCGCTTACTATGGCGACGCACCCAACCAGGAATCCATGGTGGATTGGTTGAATGTACTTGCCAACCCGACCAATCAAGCCTGGCAGATCCCATATTTTCAGGAAGCCGTGGATATTTTGGCAAAACTGATTCCCGCAAACGGAAAAATTCTGGATATTGGCTGCTCCATCGGTTTGTTCATGGAGATCGCTCAAAAATCCGGCTTTGAATGTGTTGGTCTCGAACCAGAACCGAAATCCCGCGAATATGCTCTTAATCGCGGACTGGATGTACGCCCGCAGCTTTTTAACGATGCCGGATTACCCCCCGCCTCTTTCGACGCCATTACAATGTTTGGCGTTCTGGAACATCTCAGCAAGCCAAAGCAAATGCTTGCCGATATTTGGAATACCCTGAAACCCGGCGGCGTGGTCATGGTCATTGTGCCGAATGTTTATAGTTTTGCCAACGGCACGCTTCATGAACAGGCGCGTACGTTCACCGGCAGAAATCACCTTAGTTACTTCGCGTGGGACACTCTTTCCGACCTCTTCAAACGTTCCGGCTATGAAGTCGCCCATTTGGATACCACGCTTGCAGGTCTGGATGCTGTCCTCAATCATTGGCAGTTCAATGATCCCCATACAAGCCTCTCGCTCGACCTTCTGCCTCCAAAAATGCGCGCGCTTCTTCAAGACCCCGAAGGACGAGCAAAGTTCGAAAAGTTCATCCGCGATTGGGATATGGGCTTGCGCCTGCGTCTTGCCGCAAGGAAACCGAAATAATCCATGAAGCGTGTCTTGGGAATCATTCCAGCCAGAGGCGGCTCCAAGGGAGTTCCGCGCAAGAATATCCGCGAAGTGGCGGGCAAGCCGCTGATTGCCTACAGCATCATGGCTGCGCAGTCCAGCCGCCTGCTTACGCGCTGTATCGTCTCCACCGACGATACAGAAACGGCTGAAATCTCCGCCGCGCTTGGCTGCGAAGTGATGGAGCGCCCTGCCGAATTGGCGCAGGATGACACACCCACCGTCTCGGTTGTCAAACACATCTTTGAACGATTGGAATCAGAAGACGAATTGTTCGATTATGGACTTGTCTTGCAACCCACCTCCCCGCTTCGCACCGGACTTGATATTGACTCAGCGCTTCAAGCCTTGTTCCAGTCTGACGCTGATTCCATCGTCAGCGTCTATCAGGTATCCGACCATCACCCGGCGCGAATGTACAAACTGAATAATGGACTTCTCACCCCGCTCGATGAAAAATTCGCAAGCGCGCGCAGGCAGGAACTCCCGCCGATCTATCATCGCAACGGCGCGATCTACGCCTTTCGTCGCAGCCTGCTTGATAAGGATACACTTCTTGGCAACAGAATACTTCCATACATCATGGAAGAAGACCGCTCGCTTAATATTGACACTGAATACGATCTTGTGCTGGCAGATTTTGTTTTGAGCAGGAAAAAGTAACAGCGATGATAAGAATCTTGAATGTCGAACCAGATCAATACAGCGACGAGGCGCGATCCATCCTGAAGACAATCGGTCATCTTACAGAACAAAACATGGAGCGGGCTGAACTGCTCAAGCGCATCCGTGAATTCGATGTTCTTATCGTCCGCTTGCGCCATCAAGTGGATGCCGAAATAATGGATGCTGCGCCCGATTTGAAGGTGATCGTTTCAGCCACCACCGGGCTTGACCATATTGACATGGAATATGCCGCTCGAAAAAATATCACTGTGCTGAGCCTGCGCGGTGAAACGGAATTTCTCCGTTCCATTCCTGCTACTGCCGAATTAACCTGGGGCTTGCTCCTGGCATTGATGCGAAACATCCCATTGGCTCATGTTTCCGTTCTTGCAGGCGAATGGCAACGTGACCGGTTCAAAGGACACGACCTCGCCGCGAAGCGACTCGGCATTCTTGGTTTGGGCAGGATCGGAGAAAAGATTGCCCGTTACGGGTTGGCATTCGATATGCGGGTCAGCGCGTATGACCCGTATCGAAAGGATTCTCTGTCTGGCGTCCCCATGAAAGATACGATGGAAGCGCTGCTTCGCAATACGGATGTCTTGAGCATCCACGTGCCGTTGAACACGGATACCATCAATCTAATCGGCGTCCAGGAATTGAACCTCCTTCCGCGCGGCTCATACCTGGTCAACACCGCTCGCGGCGCAGTCCTGGACGAGAACGCCCTGCTTGCCGCCCTTCATTCCGGTCATCTCGCGGGCGCGGCGCTGGATGTGCTGGCTGGCGAGAGAACTTCCGAAAGATCACCGTTGATTGAGTACGCCCATGCGCATTCCAATCTTTTGCTCACGCCGCATATCGGCGGCGTCACGTTTGAATCCATGACTGCGACCGAGGTTTTTATGGCAAAAAAACTGAAGGCGCACCTTGCAATGGCGAACCAAATCGGAGCAAAAAGAAAAGCCGAATGAGAATTTTATTTGTTTCCGGCACTTATAGCAATTATTATGCGATTGACGATGTTATTCGCCGCTTGCTCCAACGCGGGCATGATGTGCGTCTTATCCTCGGAATGGAAAAGAAAATAACCATCCCAGACGACGCCTTGCAAAAGTCCATAAACGAGCTTCCTGGGCTTGTTGTGGAACCGTTACGAACCCGAAAATTCCTGAAGCGCTTCACACGAGATCTGCGCGAATTGCTGAATTACGCCCATGTATTAAAAAATGAAGAAACCCGGCGATGGGATGTCGCAAAGTGGAGCCGCTTTCTACCGCCCTTTTTATGGTGGTTGGTTAACAGTTCGCGCGGTAAAAGACTCCTGAAAACTCCGCGTGTACGAAGCTGGCTTCGTTTCATCGAACAAAAGATTCCAAGTGATGGCGGCATTCGGAAACACATTCAAAAACATCAGCCGGATATTGTCATTGTCAAGCCGCTTATCAACCCTGATTCCAAAGAAAACGAATATCTCAGGGCAGCCCAGTCACTCGGCATCCCCGTTGTTTATTCGATGGTCAGTTGGGATAATATCTCCTCCAAGGGCACTTTTCACGGACTGCCAGACCACAGCATTGTCTGGAACGAACCGCTTGCGGAAGAATTGACCCGTCTGCATGGAATCCCGCGCAGAACCATCCATATTACGGGCGCGCCCCGTTTTGAGCAATTGTTGAGCAAAACGAACGGACATTTGGTTTCACGGAGTGAGTTTTGCAAGCAGGCAGGACTTAATGCCAACAAGCCCTATATCCTTTATGTGGGATCAACTTTCCTTGTCAATGCGGAATATAAAAAGGATCTTAATGAGGGTGCCATAATTTTGGAAATTGCTGCTGCAATGGAAAAGAACCCGCACACAAAGAATTTCAACATCCTTGTTCGTCCTCACCCCGCAAATTCCAGTTTTGTCGAATCCTTGCTGGGGCAGGGTCGGAATAATATTTTTGTGTACCCGCGATCCGGAGAACTTCCCGACACGGAAGAGAAAAGAGCGCGTTACTATAACTCCATTTATCACAGTATTGCCGTCGCTGGCGTGAACACAACTGCATTTCTGGAATCCTCCGCTCTTGATAAGCCCTGTATTACCGTCCAGACCCCAGAGTTTGGTGAAACTCAGATGCTTCCCCATTTTCATCACTTGGTCGAGGCAGATTTTTTAGAAATAGCGCACAGTGCGCAAGGCTTGGCGGAGATTGTCAGAAAAATCAGCACCGGGGTTGATTCCCGCTCCGCGCAACGCCGCGAATTTGTAAGAAATTTTTTGCGCCCCCGCGGCATTTCTGCCGTGGATGCCTATATCGAAACAATTGAAAAGATCAACGGGTGTTAATGTGGAATGCCTAATCCTGTAGATCATGATGCCATGACACCTTCTTCATCCTTAACCATTTGCACGGTTTCGTACCAAAGCGCCTCTCTCCTGGACTTGAACCTGACTCTGACCAAGGAGTTGAATCCTGCCTCCCGCTTTCGCTGGCTTGTCGTGGACAACAACCACGATTTCCCGAAGCATGAGGCGAGGGATTTTGAAGTTATCGAAGGCGACCCGTGCATCAATCAGGGCAAACTGCGCGGCAGTTATCATCATGCGCAAGCATTGAACAAGGCGCTGAACCACGTCACCACCCGCTATGTATTGGTGATCGACCCCGACTTTTTCATCTTTCGGGAGCATTGGGTGAATGATGTTCTGGAATACATGGAGCGTTACAACCTCAGTTTTTGGGGCGCGCCCTACTACCCCGACCTGAATTGGAAGCGGCGTTACTTCCCAACCGTTTCCTGCATGTTGATCGATTTGGAAAAGGTAAAAAAAGACGAACTGGACTTTACCCCGGAACTGGATGAATACCACACCCTGTTGGGATATTCCACGCCTACCCTGTTGAGAATTTTGATGGGCAGGATCCCGCCCCAAGTTCAAGAGATGAAGCGCTCCATCCTCGTGGATATTGCCCGGGTCGTGCTGCGAAATCGTCTTGTCGCGTCGCCGTTGTCGAAGATGTTCTCCAAGCGCATCTACCCAAATACGGATGTGTCGCGCGATACAGGCTTCAAGATTCAAAATTCGTTCGGCAGGGATGCGCGGCATCGGCTGGAATTGCTTAAACCTTCCTATGTGAATGACCTCTTTACAAAAAAGGATTCGTTTTTGATGAATCTCTTCGCGCAGATATACGCCCTGCTCGTGCCGGAGAGATTTTCGATCTACCCGAAGCGGCGCGATTACGCCACTCCCGCCCGTTTTGCGGATTTCGGCTTGTTCGACCTGCGCGGACAATTTGGCTGGGAGGAGTTTTTCTGGCAGGGGAAGCCGTTTGCGATGCACATCAAAGGTGGCACGCGGAAATTCGAGGATGTCGGGTACGAAAAACTTCGGGAGATTTTGTTTCAATTGGCTGGCAGACAGTTTGCGATAGAATCAAATTGACAAAGGATCAATTATGCGAAAACTAACCATTGATGGCTTTACCATCTCCGACGACAGCGACTGCTTCGTCATTGCCGAGATCGGCAACAACCACCAGGGCGACCTTGAAAAAGCCAAAGACCTCTTCAAAGCCGCGAAGGAATGCGGTGTGGACTCGGTCAAACTGCAAAAGCGCGATAACAAGTCCCTGTTGACGCGCGCGGCTTACAACAAGCCCTACGATAACGAAAACAGTTTCGGCGCCACCTATGGCGAACACCGCGAAGCGCTGGAATTCGGGCGCGAGGAATACGTCGAGTTGAAAAAATACGCCCAGGAACTCGGCTTGATCATGTTCGCCACCGCCTTCGATTTCAACAGCGCGGACTTTCTCGCCGACCTCGACATGCCCGCCTACAAGGTCGCTTCGGGCGATCTGAAAAGCATCCCCCTATTGAAGCACATCGCCAAAATCGGCAAGCCGATGATTGTCAGCACGGGCGGCGGCACGATGGAGGACGTCCAGCGCGCGTATGATGCCATTATGCCCATCAATTCGCAATTGGCGATCCTGCAATGCACCGCTTCCTATCCCGCTGAACCCGAGGATCTAAATCTTCGCGTCATCAACACCTACCGCAAGCGCTTCCCCGAACTGGTCATCGGTCTCTCCGACCACGAGAATGGGATTGCGATGGCGGTGGCGGCGTACGTGCTCGGCTCGCGCGTCGTGGAGCAGCACTTCACGCTCAACCATACCTGGAAAGGCACCGACCATGCCTTCTCGCTCGAACCGATTGGGATGCGTAAACTCGTCCGTGATTTGCGGCGGGTGAAGGTTGCGATGGGCGATGGTGAGAAGAAAATCTATCCGAGTGAGGTCAACCCCATTCACAAGATGGGCAAAAAACTCGTTGCAGCCCGTGACCTTAAAGCGGGTCAGGTGCTGACTCTAGAAGACATTGCCATCAAGTCGCCTAGCGACGGCATCCCGCCGTATGAGTTGGATAATGTGATCGGCAAGACGCTTACTAAAGACTTGCTCGAAGACGAGAATTTTTTGTTTGAGAATTTGAAGTAATTTTTGATACGTCATTCTGAGCGAAGCGAAGAATCTCTACGGCGATCCAAGAGACCCTTCGCTAGCGCTCAGGGTGACATGTAACAGGTAACTATGCTCCCTACCCAAATCCCCAACTGGATCGGCTCGCAGGAAATGCCGACTCAAGCCAATGAATGGTTCGAGAAACTCAACCCCGCAAACGGACAATTGCTCACCCGCGCCGCGCGCTCACGCAAAGAAGATATTATCCAAGCCGTCGAAGTGGCAAAGAAAGCCCAGCCCGCCTGGGCGGATACGCCTGCGGTGCAGCGTGGCATGATCCTGCACAAGATCGTGGTGGGGATGCAAAACCGTCAGAGTGAGATCGCTGCGATTGTTGCTGCCGAAACTGGAAAGTCCATGAAAGAGGCGTTGGGCGAAACGGGCGGAGCGATCCAATGCGGGTTGTTCTATGCCAGCGAAGGTCAACGTCTATATGGTCGCACAACGACGAGCGGCACAGCGAATAAATATGCGATGACGATTCGTCAGCCCATCGGCGTGGCGGGACTCATCATCGCTGCGAATACTCCCATCGCAAATGTGGCGTGGAAGGTGTTTCCTGCACTCATTTGCGGCAATGCCGCCATTTTGAAAGCTGCTGAAGATACGCCAGCTACGGCGTGGATCTTTGGGCAGATCGCGAAAGAAGCGGGTTTGCCCGATGGCGTGTTGAGCATCATGCAGGGATTTGGTGAAGAGGCGGGCGCGCCGTTGGTGGCGCATCAGGATGTGGGCGTGATCAGTTTCACCGGCTCGACCGAAGTGGGACGCATCATCAACCGTTCGGCAGGGGAACGCTTCGCGCGCATCTCGCTGGAACTGGGCGGGAAGAATCCGTTGGTGGTGTGTGACGACGCCGATTTGGAGAATGCTGCCAAGTGGGTGCTGCTCTCTGCCTTTAGCAATGCGGGACAACGCTGTGCTTCGACCAGCCGCGTCATAATTTTTGAATCAGTGTACGAAAAGTTTCGCGACATGCTGGTGGAAAAAACAAAGAAATTGAAAGTTGGAATCACGGATGATTGCGATTTTGGCGCAGTCATCAATGAGGGACAATTGCTCAACATGGTGGATGCCGTGCAAAAGGCAAAGAAGAATGGCGCGACCATCCTTTGCGGCGGCGAGCGCATGACCGATGCCGAGCATAAAGACGGATACTACATGGCGCCGACGTTGATCGAAAACGTTGACCCACATGATGAGATTTCAGAGTGCGAGTTGTTTGGACCCGTAGCCTTGTTATTCAAAGTGAAAGATTTTGAGCACGCGCTTCAAATGGCGAACGATACGCCTTATGGTTTGACGGCTAGCATTCACACCAAGAGCATTCACCGCGCTACTCGTTTTTATGACAAAGTTCAAACGGGTGTGGCGGTTGTCAATGCCGGAACGCATGGATCCGAACCGCACATGCCGTTCGGCGGGCGCAAACTTTCGGGCAACGGTTCACGTGAGCCGGGCACCGAGGCGCTCAATATTTATTCTGAATTAAAAGATGTTTACATCAACATCGACCCGACGCAGGTATGAGCAAAGAGAATCCTTCGATCATCGCCTTGATTCCCGCGCGTGCTGGTTCTAAACGCGTGCAGGGAAAAAATATCCGCCTGCTGGCGGGACATCCGCTGATCGCGTACACGATCAGCGCCGCGAAGCAGAGCGGAGTCTTTGCGGATATTCTCGTTTCGACAGACTCTGAGGAGTATGCCGAGATCGCGCGTTCGTATGGTGCGGAAGTTCCGTTTCTGCGTCCGGCTGAAATCGCAGGCGACCTTGCGCTCGACATCGAATGGCTGGACTTTACGCTGCATAAACTAAGAGAAATGGGACGCGAATATGATTGCTTCAGCATCTTGCGCCCGACCAGTCCCTTCCGTTTGCCAAGCACCATTCAACGGGCGTGGAGTGCCTTCAAAGCCGAAGAAGGCGTGGACTCGCTCCGCGCGGTGGAAAAGGTCAAAGAGCACCCCGGCAAGATGTGGGTGATTCGCGGCAAGCGCATGACGCCTTTGCTTCCGTTCGGTCCGAAGGAACAGCCCTGGCACAGCACGCCATATCAGGGCTTACCCGAAGTCTATTCGCAGAATGCCAGTCTGGAGATCGCTTGGTCTCGTGTGGTGTTTGACGGTCGAACCATTGCAGGTGAAGAGGTCATGCCGTTCATTTCGGAAGGCTACGAAGGCTTTGATGTGAATCATCCCTACGATTGGGATCTGGCGGAACGTCTCGTGGCAAGTGGAGAGGCGCAACTGCCAAAGGTAGAAAAAATTTCTTAGAGAAAAATCAGGTGCGGGCGCGGGGTGAGGCGCAGCGTCTATGAAGAGGAAAACATGGTCGAACTAAAATTGATCCCCGTGGAAGAATTCAAGCGAGTGCGAAATTCGTCCGCTGACAAATACAAGAAACTTCAGATCATCGCGGATATGTGCCGCGCCAACACGCTCACCGAAGTGAAGCGCGCCGGGTCGGGGCATCTTGGCTCAAGCTTCAGCGCGATGGATATTGTGGTGTGGATGTATTACGAAGAGATGAACACCATCAAGGTTGGCTTCGACAGCCCCGACCGCGATATTTATTTTTCATCGAAAGGGCATGATGTGCCGGGCTTGTATGCCGTGCTTCATTCGCTTGGCGAAATCCCCGACCACATGCTCATGTCGCTGCGTCGCCTCAATGGCTTGAATGGTCATCCCGATATCGGCAATCGCGGCATGGAAGCCAACTCGGGTTCACTCGGCATGGGCATCTCGAAGGGGCGCGGTATGGCGTGGGCAAAGAAATACAATAACAATGGCGGGCATGTCTTTGTGATGACCGGCGATGGCGAATTGCAGGAAGGTCAGAACTACGAAGCCCTGCATGTCACCGCACACCATAAGGTCGATAACCTCACTGTCATTGTTGATGACAACAAAGTGCAATCTGATAAACCTGTTGCCGAGATCATCGATCTTCGCAACCTTGTCGAAAAATTTACTGCTTTCGGTTGGCATGTCATTCGCATTGATGGACATGATTTCCGTTCTATTGAAAAAGCCATTGCCGAAGCCAAACAGGTCAAAGGTAAGCCGCAAATCATTATCGCCGATACCATCAAAGGTCGCGGTGTTTCGTTCATGGAACATCCCGCCGCGCTTGAAATTGGAAAAGGACTCTATCCCTGGCATTCGGGCGCGCCGGATGATGCAGCCTTCGAGGCAGGTTATTCTGAACTGATTCAACGCATCAATGCGGACCTCGCGGCTGTGTCGCTTGACCTGTTGCATTTGACTCCCGTTGAGCCGGAAGTGAAGACCGCGAGTCCGTCTATGTTGGAAGGTGAACCACTCAGCCAGGCGGCGCTGGATCGTCTTTCTGTGAAGCCGACCGATGAATATGTTTCGCGTGCGTATGGTCAAGCTTTGGTGGATCTCGCTGCCAAGCGCAAAGACATCGTCGTACTTGATGCAGATCTCTCCTCTGATTGCAAAGTCCGTGACTTTGAAAATACCTACCCTGACCGTTTCATTGAAAACGGTATTGCCGAACAGGATATGGTCTCCATGGCGGCAGGTCTTGCTCGTCAGGGACTGTTACCTGTCGTCAACTCGTTTGCCAGTTTCCTCGCTTCACGTGCCAATGAACAGATCTATAATGCCGCAGGCGAAAAATCCAAGATCATCTATGCCTTACATTATGCTGGACTCATTCCCGCTGGACCAGGCAAGTCACATCAATCCTTGCGCGATATTTCGCTCTTCTCTGCCTTGCCGAATTGCACCATCCTGCAACCCTGCAGTGCCGAAGAAACCCGTATGGCGATGGATTACGCCGTGAACCAGGCTGAAGATGTGATTGCGCTGCGTCTCATCATTGGTCCAAGTCCGCGCCGGATTACGCTCCCGGCTGGGTATGAGTTTAAGCCAGGGGTGGGTTGTCAACTAACGATGGGGAAAGATGCGGTCATGTTCGCGTATGGACCGGTCATGTTGCACGAAGCACTCCTCGCCAGTGAACTCCTCGCCGAGCGCGGATTCGGTTTGAACATCATCAATATGCCCTGGCTCAATCGTGTCGATGTGAAATGGCTGACCGAAACGCTCAAGCCGTACTCTAATATTTTTATGCTCGAAGATCATCATCCCGCTGGCGGTTTGATGGATAACATTCTTACGGCTTGTAGTGAACATGGCTTGTTGAATGGTAAACAAATGATTAAATTTGCTGTGGAAGGCTATCCTGCCTGCGGTACGCCGCAGCAGGCGCTGGCGTTCCATGAGTTGGATGGGTTGTCGCTCTCCAAACGTGTGATGAAATATTGTGGGTAAAGATGTCCGATATCAAGATCGCAATCCCCCTGCACGGCAAAATGGCAGCGCGTGCTTTCCATCAGCCTTTCTTTCGTCAGAAGCTGGCCGAGGGCAGCTTGAAGCCGCTGTACTTCCTCAGCCCCTATTACTACCGCGCCCTGACATTCGACCCCACGCAATATTTCGAGCTGCAGGTGGAGCAGTACGACGCGCAGTACAACCGGCACTTTTTATTGCAACAATTGCGCATGTTGCGCCGTTTTGTGATAGTGACCGAAACCACCGATATGCGCTTTCGGGAGATGATCGAGACCAAGTTGTTTGACGCCACCCTGCCCGGCATGGCGGCGCAAATGATCTATGTCAGTGCTTTGCGGCGCATTCCTCATATAGGCCGGTTTCTGGCGTGGCTTGAGAAAAGGATGTATCCCACGCATGCGCATGACGAGTACTTCGCGCAGCAAAACGTGGATTGTGTATTGACCCCCGGTATGGGTAACTATAACTTTTGGAATGAAGGTAATTTTGCGCGTGAAGCGCAGCGTAAGGGAATTCCTGCGTTTGCTGCCATCACCAATTACGACAATATTGTCAATATGGGTTATCGCGGGTTTAATCCCACTTGCCTGGCGGTGTGGAGCAGGCAAATGGCAGATGAAGTGATTAAACTGCATGAATACCCCGCCAAAAAGCTGGAAGTGGTTGGCGCAGTGCAATATGATCGGTACTTACAGCCTTTGACAATGAGCCGTGAGGAGTTCCTGACTTCAATAGGGCTTGACCCTGTAAAAAAAACAGTGTTTTTTGCAGGCGGCGTCAATGTCAATCACTACTTTGAGATTTATCGAATATTTGTCGAACAGAAGGAACGATTGTGGGGCGGTGATTTTAATTTTATTGTGCGCCCACAACCCCACGCAAAATTGCTCGATGCCCCGGGTTGGCAGGTTGTTGAAAAATTATTTGTAGATGCAGGCGTGTACGTCTCAAACCCCGGCGTGGTGGATGCAAACGGCAGCCGCACACAGGAAATACGTATTGACTTGGGCATGGACGATGGGCCTGATGAATTGAATTACCTGCTGCGTTACAGCGATGTGTTGGTGAACAATTTCTCCACCATGGGGTTGGAAGCGGCCATTTGTGACCTGCCCACTATTCACATTGGGTACGACGCTTACACATTCGGCGTCAAGTTTGGTGTGACCACCGGGTTTCAGCAGCGCATGACCCACAACCGCCGACCATTACGTTTGAAGGCGTCCAAAGTGGCAAAGAGTGACCAGCAATTACTAGCGTTCATTGAGCAATATCTGAACGACCGCAGCTTTGACCGTGAAGACCGCCATGAATATGCCGTTTCTGAATGCGGTGAATTGGATGGCATGGCGACTTCACGCCTCACGGATATGATTAAAAGCCGGATGAAATAAAAAACAGTAAAGGAGAAAAATGTGTAATCTACAAGAGTTGTTTGAAAAAGGCCGGTGGTATCACTGCTTTCAATATGAGGGCTTAATATCCAATGGAACATATAACATCGCTGAACATATTCAGTACTATAAATTCGATAATGATTATGCTGGAAAAACAGTGCTGGATGTTGGATGCTCGGATGGCTATTTTTCTGTCTGGATGAAGACGCATGGTGCTGCGCGTGTTTTGGGGGTGGACTCTAACAAGTATGACGGCTCTTTGGCATTTTCTCCTTCAAATGCGTACAAGCATTTGCATGAAGAGAAATATGCCTTGTATGCAGATGATTATTCTGCCTTCAAGCCTGTATATGATCAATATAGGTTGAAAAACTCCAATAAATTGCTGCTGATGGATAAGTTGTTGGGGTTGGGTATCGAATTTCAAAATGGCTCCGTTTATGATCTTTCATCGGTTGGAGAATTCGATGTCGTCATGTGCAATGATTTGCTTGAGCATCTTCGCGACCCGATAACGGCTATCGAACAGTTGTTTTTTGCTACACGGGAGAAGTGCATCATTACCGTATCCTCTGCAATGAAAACTGGCTGGCTCAATAGGAATAAACCGCTCGCTCGTTACCAGGGTCATATTTCTGGAGGCTCTTTCTTTAGCCTTTCAGAAGGAGCGGTCAAAGCGATGTGCCAATCAGCAGGATTCAAGAAGGTTGAAATAGCCAGCCGGTTTGATATGAAAAACAGACGACACAGTGAAATGAACCGGCATTTTGTAGTTCATGCGTATAAATAGAAAGGAATATGTAATGCAGAAATTCTACTTACTCTACCAGATCAAGAATATGGTGTTGCGAACGCCGTTTTCTTATGGACACTATCGCACTCTCTCTAAATATCGTGATACCGCATACAGTTTTGAAAAAAATAAACATCCGGTGCGCGAGAAACATCACGGACAGGAAGGATGGAAACCGGAGTTCGAGGGTGATTTCCAATATAGAAATTACTCCTCGTACGAGGAGTATATTCAGCATCAGTCCCAAAAGTTTGATGAGATGTTAAAAGCCCAGGGCGGGTTCAAAAATCGGGACATCCTAGAGTATCGTAAACGATTTTACAGACGATTTCGGTATCTCCCCGCGTTTTTGGATAAATCGTCAAAAATTCTTTGCCTTGGCGCACGCCAAGGTACTGAAGTGGAGGTGTTGCGGGATATAGGTTACAAAAATGCCATTGGGTTGGATTTGAATCCGGGACCGGAAAATCCCTATGTTATTCCAGGAGATTTCATGAACTTGGAATATCCAGATGCCTCTGTCGATATGATTTATACAAATTGTATAGATCATGCCTTCAATTTGGATCAGTTTTTCAAAGAACACGCTCGTGTAGTAAAGCCAGGAGGTTATGCTATCTATGATATTGCCAGTTACGGCATGGGGCTTGGCACCTTTGAGGCGGTGGGCTGGGAGACAGACGATGCGGTTTTCCTGCTTTCCTTGAAGTATTTCAAGACCGTAATCAAAGTGGAGACAGACGGCGGCTGGAAATGGCTACTGCTCCGCCGCTAAATGGGCGTGCCCACGCAAGGAGATACGTTTGAGTGGTATCCAAATTGTCGGCATTATGCTGGTGCGCAACGAGGACGTGTTCATCGAACGCGCCATTCGTAACATTGTGGACTTCTGTGACAGAATCATCATCGCCGACCATCAATCCACGGATCGAACGTTTGAAATCTGCCGACGCCTGTCAGACGAATTTCCGAAGATTGATCTTCGACGCATTCAACATCTGGCGGAATCGTCCCAGGCGATCGCGCTATATTATGGAACGAACACCTGGATTGTTGCTGTTGATGGAGACGAAATATTTGATCTCATTGGGCTGAGAGAGATGCGCACCCGCCTGTTGAAAGGCGAGTTTTCGCAGGACTGGAATATTTTTGCAAATACACTGAATTGCATCCGGCTGGACTTGCGGGCGAAAAAGGCCTGGGGATACCTTGCGCCGCCTTCACGGGCTGGGGCGAGGTTGTTTAATTTTTCCATTATCGAGGACTGGCCAGGAGCGACAGGGGAACGTCTGCACGGAGAGGGAATTGTTTTTAAGAACGGATACCACGCCGGTTTGCGTCATTACCTGCATCAGGAATTGGATTGGGAACATTCCTACTTTCGATATGTTCATGCGTCGTTTTTGCCGCGCAGTTCTTTACATAAGGCAAATTTATTTAAAACACGTTTGAATCCCGATGAGCTTTCCAGAATATCCAATGAGACAAATCCGATTCGCAAGCTGGCTGCCATGTTCAAGGTTCGTTTTGATCAATTGATGAGGAGAGATTGGAAGAACCAAAAATACCGCCGCGGTCCGTTGGTGGAAAAGGATGTTTCCGCTTTTTTCCCCGATGCTGATTTATGAATGGATGTTGAAATTGAATTTCCCCAAACGTAAATTAGGTCTGCGCAGCATATTGAATTTAATGGGCGATGGCGCTGCCATCCTTGCCGGTCAATTCACCTTATTTGACCTGTCCATCTTCCACGAATTTGAGCCGCCGCCAACGGGCGGCGGACATCAGTTCCTGCGCGCGCTTTGGAAGCAGGCGGAGGCAAAGGGGTTGTGTGTGGAGAATAACACCATCTCGCGAACTACGCGAGCTTGCCTGTTCAACTCATTTAATTTTCGCGAAAGCCGACTTGTCCGTCTGAGGCGAAGTTCTGTTCTATACGTTCATCGCGTGGATGGTCCCATTGATGTGTATCGCGGGCGGGAGGATGGCGTGGATAAAAACATTCATGCAGTCAATTTGAAATTTGCAGAGAAGACCATCTTTCAGTCGCAATACAGCCTGCAAAAACATTTGGAACTCGGCATGGAATTCAAGAATCCTGTCGTCATCATGAACGCGGCAGACCCTGACATCTTCCACTCGCATGGGCGGGCGGAGTTTTCGCGGAATCGCAAAACGCGCCTGATCGCTTCCAGTTGGTCGGATAATGTGAATAAAGGCGCGCCAGTCTATCAATGGCTGGATGAGCATTTGGATTGGAAACGCTTCGAAATGACCTTCGTGGGTCGCAGTCCTGTGGTATTTAAGAATATTCGCATGGTCCCTGCTGTCGATTCGTACCGTATGGCGGAGTTGTTCCACGAACATGACATTTACATCACTGCCAGCCGCAACGATCCGTGTTCCAATTCGCTGATCGAGGCGCTGACTTGCGGAATGCCCGCCGTGTACTTGAAAAGCGGTGGTCACCCTGAAATTGTGGGCGGCGCGGGAGCGGGATTCGACGAGGTGGAGGAACTGCCCGGGTTGTTGGAACAGGTTACAGGTCAATATGAGGCGTTTCAATCGCAGATTTCGATCCCATCCATTCGGGAAGTCGGTGAAGAGTATTTGAAGGTTTTGGAATTGATCCCATGAAATTGTTGATGCAAAGTGCTGCAAAAAACATCATCAAGGCGGCTTCGTGGAATTGGAAGCCGTATTCACGATTGATCCTGTATGGAGACGATGTGGGCTGGTCGCTGGATTGGGATATGCGCGAACTTGCGAATATTTCCCGCAGATTGGGCGTTCGCCTGGCTCACCCAATTTGGAAACATGCCGCATCCCCTCAATCTATTTTTTTTGCCAGTCAGTTTTTTTTAACGAACGATGACTGGATGACTTTGTTGCCGCATCGGATCGGTTTTTCCTATTTTCATGGCGCGCCCGGGAGCGGTGAATCGGATTTCGATGATGTATACGCTTCGCTTTGCAAACACCATGAAAAGCTTGTGCGGATTCAGGTGTCACATACCGAAATGCTGGATGCGATCCTGCAAACAGGTATTGATCCTGCGAAGGTGTTTTTGATTCCCATTGGTATTAATGCAGGATTTTTTCCATTCCGCACTGTGCAAATGAAACGAAATGCGCGCGCCGAACTGGGCATCCCGCACTCGGCATTTGTGGTGGGGTCGTTCCAAAAGGATGGTGTGGGGTGGGGAGATGGCATGGAGCCGAAATTGATCAAGGGACCCGATGTGTTTGTCGAGACCATGAAACGGCTGAAGAAGGATGTGCCTGAATTGTTTGTCCTGCTTTCAGGCCCCGCGCGTGGATTTGTGAAGAAGGGGTTGGAGGATGCGGACATTCCGTATTGGCATGGGTATCTCAAATCGTATCCCGATATTGCAACGATGTTTCAGGCATTGGATTTGTACGTGGTGGCGTCCCGCCAGGAAGGTGGACCAAAAGCGATCCTTGAAAGCATGGCAACCGGTGTGCCTCTTGTTACGACGAGAGTTGGGCAGGCAATGGATCTGGTAAGACATGGTGAGAATGCCTTTATGACCGACGTGGAGGACGTGGATGCGCTCGCCTCATACGCCCTTCGAGTGTATCGCTCATCCCAAGCCGACCTTCAGCCGATGCTTGTTGCAGGACGAAAGACCGCTGAAGCCAACAGATACGAGTGCCAAATTCCGCTTTGGGCGGAATTCATGAAAGGATTTGTGGAATGAGTTTGTTCATCCAAAAGATTTCTTATTATCTGTTTCCCCGTTCACTGCGCCGTTTCATTGTCAAGTCCATGATCGGCGCGGAACAGTCCGCTGACCCGCGTGAAGCGACAAAGTGGCTGTTGGGTATTTATGACTTTATCAATTATGAGATCGATTCGCAATGCAAACGCTGGGGCGATGGCGTTCACATCAAACATGAAGTGATGGACGGCATCCACTCGTTCTTTTATGAGCGGATCGAAAAAGGCGATAATGTCCTCGACCTCGGCTGCGGCTATGGTGCGCTGGCACATGCCATCGCGGTCAACGCGGATGCCAGAGTTTTGGCAATTGATTTCGATGCAGGGCAGATCGAATTTGGAAAAAAACGTTTCAACCATCCGAATATTCAATTTGCGGTGGGAGACGTATTCAAGGATATTCCCAAAGGCGGAACGTTCGATACCATCGTCCTTTCCAGCGTGCTGGAGCATTTGAAGAGCCGCCCTGAATTTTTGAAAGACCTAACCGCACGTTTCAAGCCGAAGAAGTTCCTTATCCGCGTTCCGACCTTTGAGCGGCACTTGCAAGCCGCACTCAAGAAGGAACTTGGATTGTTTCCCTACACCGACGATACGCACGAACTCGAATATTCCAAAGACATTTTTTATGAAGAGATGAAGCAGGCGGGGCTGGAAGTAAAATACTTTGAAATCCGCTGGGCAGATATTTGGGCAGAGTGCATCCCTGCCAAGTGACCATGCTCCGAACCCTGCTCAACTCCCTCAAACGAACCTTCCCCAAATTTTTTTGGGCTGTGTTCGGCTTGCGTGATTGGGCGAAGAGCATCCCCGCGCGGATGCAACTTTCCGCGCTGCAAAAAAGCAGAGATGGCATTGCAGTTGCGTATCTCAGTCCGCGCTTTCCGAATCCACCCGCACGACGAAGTGAGTTTGCACACGGCGGCGCAGTCAAGTTGACGTATCTTGCGGAGAATTTTCCGCATCGGTTTCCATCAGCCAATTTGTTGTATGCCGTCAGCAGTGTGGCGCATCCCTTGCAAATCGAAATTCTTGAAACCGCAAAACGCAAGGGATTGAAAGTCACCATCAATCAAAATGGCGTCGCCTTCCCTGCATGGGACGGCGCGAATTATGAAGCCACGAACCAGCCGTTAAAGCGCATCATCGCCTTTGCGGATTTCATCATCTACCAAAGCCAATTTTGCAAGGACAGCGCCGAACGATACATCTCCCCCCCGCCAGATGCTCCTAGCGAGATCGTCTATAACCCTGTGGATACCCGCCTCTTCTCACCCGATGCCTGCTCGGCGAGACCCGAAGCATTGACCTTGCTTTTAGGCGGCAACCAATATGAAAAGTATCGCCTTGAATTGGCGTTGCAAACACTTAAAGCATTACACCGTAATGCGCCAAATGCAAAGCTGATCGTCACTGGCAACCTCTGGCTTCCGCGCCACGAAGCCGAAGAATGGACAAAACAAGCCCTGCGCGATATGAGCCTGACCGAACACGTCACTTTCACGGGAACGTACGCCCAAACAGACGCGCCCGCCTTGTATTCGCAGGCTCATCTCCTGCTCCACACCAAATACGCTGACCCGTCTCCAGGTCTGGTCTTAGAGGCGATGGCGTTGGGGATGCCTGTCGTCCATTTGGACAATGGCGGTGTGCCAGAGTTGGTCGGCGACGCTGGGATTGGCGTGGCGGTGGAACACGACTGGAACAGAATCAATCTGCCAACTCCGCAAGCCATGGCAGATGCGGTGATGCAGGTCTATGACCGCCGCGAAGAATTTTTGCAGAAGGCGCGTCAGCGGGCAGTGGATTTGTTCTCACTGGAAAAGTTTGTGGCGAGACACAAAGAAATTTTCGAGATGGTTCTGAATTCCTGATGAAGATTTCTGTCATCATCTGCACCCGCAATCGCTTCGACGATTTCGCGAAGACCCTGCCATCCATCGCGGCTCAAACCCGCCTGCCCGATGAATTGGTCGTCGTCGATTCGTCGGATGAAAAAAGGCTGGAAGGTTATCTTAACTCGGTTGAGTTGCCATTCCCTGCCCGCTATTTTTACACCCAGCCCGGCTTGACCTTGCAGCGCAATCACGGCATCCGTGAAAGCAAGGGCGATCTGATCTTCTTCTTTGATGATGACGTGGACTTGGATGTAAACTATCTCGCCGAAGTGGAAAAAGTTTTTGCAGATGATGTAAAGCGCGAAATCGGCGCAGTTGGTGGAAAGATCGTCGAACCGACTTCACCATCCCCCCGCCTCAAATTCGAGCGTTTTGCGTTTTGCGTTTTGCGCTTTGCGTTTGGCGTTGTTGGAACTCACAACGGAAAATTCCATCCATCTGGAATGCCGTCACATCCGCGTCCGAACCAGCCCAGCGGATTCATCGAATGTCTATCAGGCTGTTGCATGGCATTTCGGCGCGACGTGTTCGAGAAAGCCGCGTTCGACGAACACCTCGCCCGCTACGGCTTGATGGAAGACGTGGACATCTCCAAGCAAACACTGGACGCAGGATATAAAATCTATTATCAAACCTCCGCAACCCTCATCCACAACGAAAGCCCCATGAACCGTCTCAACGTCCAGCAGTGGGCGGAGATGAGCGTGGTCAATTATGATTACCTCTTCCGCAAGAGTTGGGCGTATGAAAAATGGCGCTGGCTGTTTTATTATTGGGCGCTGATCGGTTTATTCGCCGCGAACTTTCACAGCCTGAAGGGCTTGAAGGGTACGCTTGCTGGAGTAAAAAGGATTGTAGGTCACGCTTTTAGCGTGACGTCACGTTGAAAACGTGACCTGCAAAGATGAACATGAAACGCGCATTCATCACTGGTATTTCTGGTTTTGTCGGCAGGCATCTTCGCGAAGAACTTCTTCGTGAAGGATGGGATGTGTATGGATTCGACATCCGTCCTGCGGGAGAAAACGTCTTTGTGGGCGACCTTTCGGACCGCGCGCTTCTCTCTCAGGTGATGCTTGATTGCCAACCTGATGCTGTGTTCCACCTTGCGGGCATTATCAAATCACCCGACCCGCAGGCTTATTACACCTCCAATTTGTTTGGGACGTTGAATCTTCTTGATGCGGTCATGCAAATGGAGAGGCGACCCAAGGTAGTATTGGCAAGTTCCAGCGCGGTTTACGGCTTAACCAAGAGTGCGCGACCCATCACGGAACGTTCTCCCCTGCGCCCTGTGACGGAGTATGCCGTCAGCAAGGTGGGGCAGGAGACGGCGGCTCTGCGGTATCATTATGCGTTCGGTTTGGATGTGGTCATCGCGCGGATGTTCAACCTGCTGGGACCCGGTCAATCGCCAGACTTGGCTTGCTCAGCGTTTGCGCGTCAGATCGCGTTGGCGGAGATTTCGGAACAGGATGAAATTGTCACCGGCAACCTCGATGCCAAACGTGATTTTGTAGATGTGCGCGATGCGGCGTGCGCCTTTGCCTTGCTTGCAGAAAAAGGTGATGCTGGGCAGGCATATAATGTTTGCTCAGGGAATGCTGTGGCGATACAGGGATGCTTGCAGGAGATGATGTCACAGTCGCAGAAACAACTGTCGGCTAGGATTGATGCGGCGCGGGTTCAGAAGAACGATGTCCCTGTGCAGGTGGGGAGTTTCCAAAAGTTGCACAAGGCTGCGGGTTGGAATCCGCGCATTCCTCTGAATGAATCTTTAGCAGATTTGCTCAACGATTGGCGTGAGCGAGTCAAAGTGGAGTTGAAATGAATTGGAACGGTAAAAAAGTTTTGGTAACAGGCGCGGGCGGCTTTATCGCCAGCCATTTGATCGAGCGGCTTGTAACCGAAGGCGCGGACGTGCGCGGGTTCGTGCGTTATAACTCGCGCAACGACCTCGGCATGTTGAAGTGGCTTGCGCCTGAAATTTTTTCGCAACTGGAGATCATGCAAGGCGACCTGCGTGACACCGAAGCCGTGCGCAACGCCGTGCGCGGCGTGGATACGGTCTTTCATCTCGGCGCGTTGATTGCGATACCGTATTCGTATGTCAACCCGCGCGAGGTCATTGATGTGAACATCATGGGCACGCTCAATGTGCTGATGGCGGCGCGTGATTTTGGAACGCGGCGCGTGGTGCATACGTCCACGAGTGAAGTGTATGGCACGGCGCAGTATGTGCCGATTGATGAGAAGCATCCCTTGCAGGGACAGTCGCCTTACTCTGCCAGCAAGATCGGCGCGGATCGTATCGCCGAAAGTTTTTATCGTTCGTTTGAAACGCCTGTCGTCACACTGCGCCCGTTCAATACTTTCGGTCCAGGTCAGTCGATGCGTGCGGTTATTCCAACCATCATCGTGCAGGCGCTCACTCGTGATGAAGTCAAACTCGGCAGTCTCGAACCTTCGCGTGATTTTACTTTTGCAAAAGATACCGCCAATGGCTTTGTAAAAGTTGCTGAAGCCGAAGGCGTGCTCGGCGAAGAGATCAACCTCGGCAACGACAACACCATCCGCATTGGCGACCTTGCCGAAAAGATTTTCAAGATCATCGGCAAGACTCCCAAAATTGTGACTGATCCACAACGTGTGCGACCGGGTAAAAGTGAAGTGATGAAGTTGTGGGCATCGAACGAAAAAGCCAAACGCATGATCGGATGGGAACCCCGCATCTCTCTGGATGAGGGCTTGCGTGCCACCATCGAGTGGATCTCCGCTCATATCGAGCTCTACCGACCCGACCAGTACACGGTGTAATATGCGAGCAGTCATACTTGCTGGCGGTAAAGGCACACGCCTTGCCCCGTACACAACCGTTCTTCCCAAACCGCTTATGCCCATCGGCGAAATGCCGATTCTGGAAATTGTGATTCGTCAGTTGCAAAAGAAAGGCTTCGATGACATTACGCTGGCTACTGGTTATCTCGCCGAATTGCTCATGGCATACTGTGGTGACGGAAGCAAATTCAACACTCGTATTGATTACTCCCGCGAAGAACAACCCCTCGGCACGGCGGGACCGATTTCTCTCGTCTCAAACTTGAATGACACGTTCTTGGTCATGAACGGTGACCTACTCACAACCATTGACTACGGCGCCATGCTCAAGTATCACCGTGAACGTGGAGCGCTTGCTACTGTGGCGTGCTATCAACGTGACGTGAAAATTGACCTCGGTGTCATTCAAGTGGACGAAGACAACTGGATTTCCGATTACATCGAAAAACCCACCTATCACTATTCCGTCAGCATGGGTATTTACCTCTTCGAGCCGGAGATTTTGAACTACATTCCCAAAGGTCAACGGCTGGATTTACCCGAACTTGTCCTGAAGTTGATGCGCGACAGTAAGAAGGTTAATGTCTTTAATTTCGACGGCTACTGGCTCGATATCGGCAGGCACGACGATTACGAGCGCGCCATCGAAGAATTTGCAAAGCATCGTGAAGCGTTTTTGAAAGAAGAGTGATTTGTGAATTTAGTCCTTTTTTCGGCTTCCTTTCCGTATGTGCAGGGAGGCGAGTCGAATTTTTTATCGGTTGAGACACAATACCTATCCGGAGTCTTCGACCATGTTTTTATCATCCCTGAAACGATCAAGGATTCCAGCCCTGTAGACCATGTAGGTCTGGCAGTGGATACCAATTATGCCCAGGCGCTTGCCTCCACTGACGCGGTGCGCTTGTCTCAGCTTGCCTTTTCATCCCCGATCATTCGCCGCGGTCTGCGTGAACCGGACTTTCCCCGAACTTCATTTACTGCCTGGCGACGCCTGATTGCATTTTCCGGAAAAGCCGAACTTACCCGCCGTTGGACGCTGGATTTTCTACGCAGGCAAAACATTAATCCGCAGGACTGCCTTTTTTATACCTATTGGTTCGATCACGCAACAACGGGTGTTGCCTTCGTTCGTGAACAGTTTCCCGAACTTCGACTTGTCACACGCGCGCATGGATATGACGTGTATGCAGAGGAATATTACGACCCGCCTTTCTTTCCCTGCCGCCAGTCCACTCTGCCATTCGTTGATCGCCTCTTCCCGGACTCGCGGGCGGGTACTGACCATTTGAAGAATTGCCACCCCGAATTTTCATCACGTATCGAAATGTCCTTGTTGGGTGTCGTGGACCCTGGGTTTCTAAACCCGGCATCTACAGATGATGTGTTTCGTATCATCTCATGCTCCATGATCCGCCCTGAAAAACGCATTGGGTTGATCTTTGAGGCGGTCAAATATGCGGCGGAACGGCGTCCGCATCAGCGATTCGAATGGACTCACATTGGCAACGGCAGTTTGCGCAGCGAGTTCCAGAAACGTGCGGCTCAGGAATATCCTCCCAATGCCAGCGCCCATTTTCCCGGTTATTCGGATCACATGGCTCTGATGCGCATGTACCGTGAACAACCGCTTGACCTGTTCATGAATTTGAGCGAGACCGAGGGGACGCCTGTCTCCATTATGGAAGCAATTAGCTGTGGAATTCCGATCCTTGCCACGGCGGTGGGCGGGAACCGCGAAATTGTGTCGGGGCGGAACGGATTTTTGGTTGAAAAGGATGCCTCAGCGGATGAAATATCATCCGTGATCTTGGAGGCGGTCAATGCCCCTCGTGAGATGGTGGCAAAACGGACGGGCAGCAGACAGGTCTGGGAAACACACTATAATGCCCATCATAATTTCTCTGAATTCACCGAAACATTAAAGCAGATACGGCTGAGCCGTTGACCCTTCGGAGTAACAAACGCTATGTGTGGAATTTTTGGTGTATGGAACATCACCAAGCAGCCTGTTGATGTGCAAAGGTTGCTGGGTTCGCTGCAAAAGATCCGCCATCGTGGACCGGACGATGAAGGTTATTTGTTGGTCGACTCATCCAGCCGGGAAGCGGCATCTTGCCTCGGACCGGATAGCGCCGAGCATGTCAAACTTCCACGCATTGAGAGAGTCTTCGACTCGAAATTTAACGTCGCATTGGGTTTCCGCCGACTGTCCATTTTAGACCTTTCACCTGCTGGTCACCAGCCTATGAGTAATGAGGACGGTTCGTTATGGATCGTGTTTAATGGCGAGGTCTATAACTACATTGAATTGCGGGAAGAGTTAAAAGCGCTTGGCTACACTTTCCGCACCCAATCTGACACCGAGGTGATTCTCAATGCCTACGATGCCTGGGGGGTGGATTGTCTTAACCGTTTTAACGGCATGTGGGGCTTTGCGCTTTTTGACACACGCAAAAACCGCCTGTTCTGCGCGCGTGACCGTTTTGGTATCAAACCGTTCTATTATCATTTTGATCGCAAACGCTTTATATTCGCCTCCGAAATCAAGGCGATCCTTGACTACTCCGACATGGAGCGCAAGCCAAACGATGCCATTGTGTACGACTATCTGAACTATGCCCTAATGGACCACAGCGAGGAGACTTTCTTCGAGAGTGTCAACCAACTGCTTCCTGCGCACTCCTTGATTCTTGAAAACGGAAATGTTTATATCCAGCGATACTGGGATCTGAACCCGGAGAATAAACTATCCCTTGCCTCTGATGCCGATTACGAAAAGCGATTCCTCGAACTGTTCGAGGATGCGATCCGTGTTCACCTGCGCAGCGATGTTGCCATTGGCAGCTGTTTGAGCGGCGGACTGGACTCTTCTTCCATTGTATGCGTGACGAATAAATTATTGTTTTCAGACCGGGTGGTCGAGCCTGAGTTGATTGGAGAGCAACAAAAGACCTTCTCCTCCTGTTTTGACGACCCGCGTTTCGATGAGCGTCAGCATATTGAAAGTGTTTTAACCACCACCTCTGCTGAACGCAATTACACTTTCCCGACCGCGCAGAACTTGATGGAGGATATCCAGCGTTTAACCTGGCATCAGGATGAGCCATTCGGCTCCACCAGCATTTATGCGCAGTGGTGTGTGATGCGTATCGCCGCCCAGCGCGGTGTGCGCGTTCTGATGGATGGCCAGGGCAGTGACGAACTGCTAGCCGGATATCACCCATATTTCGATTCGTATTGGGGAACCCTGCTTTCACAAGGATCGTTTCCCGCCTTGTTGAGGGAGTGGTCTGCATATCGCAATCATTATGGGGTATCTTATTCATATCTTTTTCAACATACCTTGTTTTCCATCGCGCCGAAAGCATTTCAGAGACGGGTACGTGCCGGACGCGGCGCGTTGGGGTTGAATAGCGCATTCTCTTCGCGGTTCCAATCTCGCTACCCGGATGAGAATATGAACTTCAAAAGCACGCCCCTGTCTAATCGGCTTTATCAGGCGCTGGTACGCTCCAGCCTCCCGGCTCTTCTACGCTATGAAGACAGAAATTCGATGGCATATTCCATTGAAGCTCGTGTCCCGTTTTTAGATTACCGCCTGGTCGAGTTCATCTTTTCGTTGCCGGAGGAACAGAAGATCAAGAATGCTCAAACCAAATTTGTCTTGAGAAATTCCATGAAGGGTGTTTTGCCCGAACCTATTCGTGCCCGCATGGATAAAATGGGATTTGTCACGCCGGAACGGGTATGGATGTCCGGTGAATTGAAGAATTGGGTGGATGATATTTTTACATCCAACTCCTTTGCTGAAAATCCATATCTGGATGTTTCGAAAGTAAAAACATTGATGGCAGATCACCGTGCCGGACAGCGTGACCTTGGCTCGACATTGTGGCGATGGATAAACCTTGAATTGTGGCGAAACCAGCAGATTGTGCAGGGCGATTAAGAATGCGCATTGCATACGTCACTATCCACATTGCCCCGGAATTGATGCGGGGCGGTGTGGGAAGAAAAATAAAAACCCAACTAACTCTCTGGCGCGAAGCGGGACATGAGGTTACATTGTTCAGCCTCACCCCGTCGGTGATTCCATTTCCCGAAGAACGTCAATTTATTTTTGAGGCGCGCACCAACCTCCTGAAACGCGAAGCAAACCGCGCGTCCGGTTTGATGCGAATGCTTGAGGCGATCCGTGAACACAGACCGGATATCATCTATCTGCGTTTCGGGCTGTACTCGTATCCTCTCCATCGTCTTTTCAAAATTGCGCCGACTGTATTGGAAGTTAATTCGGATGATCGGGTGGAATATTCCACGCGCGGCAAATTTTTTTATTGGTTAAACCGCCTCACGCGCGGACTGACATTTGGTTCTGCTTCGGGAATTGTTGCCCCCACCCGTGAATTGACCGGCATCTACCCGCTGAAAAAGAATCAATCGAGCGTGATCATCTCCAACGGCGTGGATTTGGAGTCCGTTGAAATTTTGCCGCCGCCTAAAAATGAAAAGCCTGTGCTTACGCTGGTCGGTTCGCCCGGCATGAACTGGCATGGCATGGATAAATTGATTCGGTTTGCACAGCCCAACCCGGATGTGTTCGTGAACATCGTAGGCTATTCTGTCAACGATGTGGATATGCCCATTCCATCCAATGTGACCATGTATGGATATTTGTCGTATATGCAGATCCGTGAGGTCTTGATGAAAACCGACGTTGCGTGTGGAACGCTGGCGTTGCATAGAAAGAACATGAAAGAAGCCTGCCCTCTCAAGGTTCGAGAAGCTGTTTTGTATGGCTTGCCTCTGCTTCTTGGGTATCATGATACCGACCTGAGCGATCTTAATTTGCCGACCATTTTACAAATCCCTAACACTGAAGACAACCTTGTTGTCCATGCAGAACAGATTCTGGAATTTGCTTTTGACATGATGGGCAAACGCATGGACTTCAATGCCGTCGCTCCGTATCTCGATCAGCGTAAGAAAGAGGAATCTCGGCTGGCGTTCTTTGAAGAAATCCTCGCGGGAAAGAAATAATGCCGTACTCCATCCTTTTGCTCGGAACTCAAATGGCAGTCGGAGGCGCGCAGAAACTTTTACTGGAACAGGCGCTTTGGTTTCAGTCGCATGGACATCGCGTGGCGGCTATCTTTTTCTACGACCGCGACAACTTGCAGGAAAAATGGACGAAGACCTATCCTTTCGAGATACAGAACCTTGAAGCCTTCGATAAAAAAGCGGGTGGATTTCGCAGCCTTCCCAAATTATTTGGCGGCTTGCTGAAATTATGGCGCCTACTTAAGAGAGGAAAGTTCGATGCGGTTATCACCTTTACCCATGACAGCAATGTGCTGGGACTCCCGCTTGCTAAACTGGCAGGAATTCCCGCCCGCGTAGGCACTCACCTCGGCGAGATTCGCGGCATGTCTAAATGGCGCGATGGTTTGCACACTTTTCTGGTGAACAGTGGGGTGATTCAAACACTGGCGGCTTCTTCGGCTCGCACAAGGAATAATGCAATTGAAGCAGGTGTGAAACCCGAAAAGATAACAACCATCTATAACGCCATCATGCCTTTTGACGTTTCGCACGTAGACCGTGATGCTGTCCGTCAAAAGATCGGATTGAAAAAAGATGATGTCTTTTTTGTGGCTGTGGGTCGGCTTGTGTACGAAAAGGGACATGAATTTCTTGTGGAAGCCATGTCCACGGTGACGAAATCAGATTCTCGTGCCGTTGCAGGAATCTGCGGCGCAGGTCCGTTGCATGACCAATTGCAAGCACAAATCGAGAAATTAAACCTTCATGACAAAGTGAAATTGCTTGGGCAATGGGACGAAATCCCCGAACTGCTTGCGGCTTCAGATGTCTTCGTTCTACCCTCGCGTTGGGAGGGGCTTCCGATGGCGTTGCTCGAAGGTATGATGGCGGGGCTTCCCGTCATTGCCACACGGGTTGAAGGGGTGGACGAAGTCGTACAGCCTGGTGAACATGGGCTATTGGCGCCGTTAGAGTCTCCGGCGGAGTTGGCGCAAGCTATATTACAATTGCTCCGCTCGCCCGCAGACCGTCAGCGCATGGGCAGGGCGGCAAGAGAAAGAGTATTGAATTCTTACACTACGGATCGTATGTGCGAATCATATTTGCAGGTGATCGAACAAGGCTTGGGCGAGGGGAAAGCCGCATAGCGCAATCAGATAAAGGTCAAGGATGAAGCGTTCGTCTATCAAGTTTGGAAATCTAACTTCGATCACAGTCGCTGCTTGGGCGCTCGTCGGGGCGTGTATCGAGTTCTACAATGTGGCGTGGGGCACTGGCGAGGCGGTGGGTGAGTTCTCGCCGAAGTGGCTGGTTCTTTTTGCGCTTTTTGTTTTGCTGAATACTGCTTTGTATGCGGGTGTTGGGTTTGCTGTTCTTCAGCGCGAGAGATTTTTATCCCTTTTCCAAAAAGTCATTGCGGTCAGAAACAAACTGTCCTTCGCGCGCTGGCTGGTGGTGATTTTATTTCTGATCCTCCCGGCGTGGTTTTTACAGCGCACGATGTGGGGCATTGTGTTCGATGGCGTTTACTTCCGCGTATTACTTTGGGCGCTGACGATCTTTTTTCTTTCCTCTTTCATTACGCGCGGCGATACGCTGATCGAATGGAAACCATTTCTTGCTGCTTTGATACTCGCATCAAGCGCGTTCACGATTGCAATTTCCTTACAGGGCGTCACCGACTATCCGTTTTCGATGGGCTGGTCTGAAGGCAACCGCATCTGGGATTATTCGATGCGTTTCGGACGCGACCGTTACGGCATTGCCGATAATCAGGATATTTATGTCCTGCTCGATTCGGGGCGTATGTTGGTGGGCGGACTTCCATTTTTGATTCCAAACGTCACCATTGAAACCGTGCGTTTGTGGATCGGTCTCACGCTCATCCTCCCGTATTTTTTGGTCGGGATCGCCGCATATATTGTCGCCGATAAAAATATCCGCATTTGGTTTTTGCTTACGCTTTGGGTCTTCCTGTTTTTACGGCAGGGTCCCATTCATTCGCCGCTTGTTCTCACTGCCGCGCTCACAGTTTTTCTCTGGCGCAAACCGTTATGGCTGGCGATCCCATTGATTAGTTATGCCGGATTTTTTGCAGTGTCAAGCCGCTTCACCTGGCTGTTCGCGCCCGGTCTATGGATCGGGATGCTCGAATTAGCGGGCGCCTCGACTCTTACCCTTCGACACGGCTCAGGGCAAGCCGGGAAGCTGGATCGAACCCATTGGGTTCGGGCAATCGCTTTGGGCTTGTCCGGCGCATTCGGCGGATTTGTTCTCCCGAAACTATTACCTCTTTTGCATATCGCCGCTGCTTCTCCCAATGCAGTCAGCACAGCGGAAATGACTGAGCAAATCGCCAGCACTGGCGTCACCTCCGACTTTGTCGCGTATGCGGTTACCGACCAGCCGCTTTTATGGTATCGCCTGCTTCCCAACTCGACCTACGGCACAGGGATTTTGCTTGGGCTGGTCATCGCCGTTTTGCCCGCAGCAATATTTTTGGTTTGGCTTTCCGCTTCTAAAAAATGGCAGTTGAACATCTGGCAGAAACTTGCCATTGCCGGTCCCTTGCTTGCCTTCCTTGTCGTCGGGTTGGTTGCCAGCACCAAAATCGGCGGCGGCGGCGACTTGCACAATATGGATATGTTCCTGATCGGCATGGCGTTCACGGTCTTTATGGCTTGGGTCAATGGCGGCAGGGATGTGATCTTGAAGAACGAAATGCCTTCATGGATGCGGCTGGTACTTGTGGCGGCGTTGGTTGTTCCGGCGATTACGCCCCTGATGCAGCTCCGCTCTTACAACTTTGGCGATGAGATAAAAACCCTGCTGACGTTGACTGACACAAAGGAAGACCGCAAGGCGTTCGATATGCTTCCCAACAGCGAAACTGTCAATACCGCTTTGGAAGAGATTCAAGAGGCGGTGAATGAATACCAGAAAACGGGCGATGTGCTTTTCATCGACCAGCGTCAATTGCTGACGTTTGGATACATCAAAGAGGCTGAGTTCATTCCCGAATATGAAAAGAAAGTTTTGATGAACGAGGCGCTTAGTTCGAATTATGATTATTATTCCTCGTTCTACAGAGACATTACCAATCAGCGTTTCTCCCTCATTATTAGCGAGCCGCTGCGCACACCCATCAAAGACAGCGCCTATGAATTCGGCGAAGAGAACAATGCCTGGGTGGAATGGGTGTCCATTCCTGTGCTTTGTTATTATCAAGAAATTCAGACGTACAAAGAAGCCAACGTGATGCTGCTCGTTCCCAAGCCCGTGCCGGATGAGTGTTCTGAATATATCCCGCCAAGAAACTGAAATCGCCAATGAACCTTCGTTATTTGCTCCTTCGACTTTTACGCCATTTCATGCCTGAGGGACTTGCCCGCTTCCTCCTTAAGCGACGCTGGATCATCAAACCCGGGCTGGAATCCACCGACCCATTTGCCGCGTCCGCGCGGTATGTGGAGACGTTGTCGGCAAAGGGCGTTTCCATCGAAGGGAAGCGGGTGCTGGTCTTCGGCTATGGCGGTCGTTTTGCCGTCGGCGTCGATTTGCTCAAACGCGGCGCGGCGCATGTGGTGTTGTGCGATCATTTCGTGCTTTTGGATACGGAGCGTAACCGTGAACTGTTGTCGGCGTATGGAATGTATCTGAAAGTGGAGCAGGATGATGTCCAGCCGCGAGGCGAATTTATCACGTTGCTGCATGGAGATATCCGCGAAGAATTCATCCAGAAGCAGATAGCGCCGGTGGATGTCGTCCTCAGCACATCGGTCTTCGAGCACTTGGACGATGTTCCCGGCGTCACGAAGGCGTTGGCGAAGTTGACTGCGCCGGATGGCATCCATTTGCATTTTGTGGATTTGCGCGATCACTTTTTCAAATATCCATTCGAGATGTTAAAGTTTTCGGAAAATGTGTGGAAAAATTTTCTGAACCCAACCAGTAATTTGAATCGCTATCGCCTGAACGATTATCGGCGCGTGTTTGAATCGAATTTTGGCGGGGTTGAATTCACCGTGCTTGAAAGACTCGAAGATGAGTTTCGCAGGGTGGAGAATCAAATTCGATCCGAATTCAAGACCGGGGACAAGACTGTGGATGCGGTGACGTTGATTCATGTATTTGCCAGCCAGCCAAAGTAGCGCGGAGTTTTTATGTTTGACAAATTGAACTCTTTTTTCTCACGGCATGAATATCTGATTCCGTTTGTCATTTTCCTTCTTTTCCTTGCGGCGTCCCTGCCGGGCATAAGCTGGGGCGCGCCCGCATTGTGGAATCCCGACGAGTTGGTCTGGCGGGTGGACATGGCGTTGAACGGCGCGATGGTTTTCGATGTGACCGAGCCGGATTTCAATTACCCATCCCTGCCGAAGTATGTGATGTATGCCATCGGCTCCGTCACCTACGGCATGGGAAAATCGAATTATGCGTTCATCGTGTCGGCGCGGGTATTCTCGGCGTTTTTGGGCGCGTTGGCTGGCGTTTTGATCTATTATCTTGCGCGCATGATCGGCGCGGATAAAAAGATTTCATTGCTGGCGGGCTTGCTGTACATTGCCAGCGGCGTTGCAGCGGCGAATGGACGCTTTGCCCACAACGATCTGCATTTGCAACTGTTCTCCATCCTTTGCGTGTTCTTTGCCGTTAAATACCGGTACACGAATTCAAAAGTGTGGTTGTATGCCTCTTTCCTTTCGGTGGGGCTTGCGGCTTCCAGCAAGTACACGGGCGGGAGTCTCATCCTTTTGCCTGTGGCAGTATATCTTGCCGCAAATTGGGCGGAGGTCCGCTCGCGCTGGCTTTCCATGTTCGGGTTTCTTTTCCTCGGCGGTGTGATTTCGCTCTTGGGTTATGGACTTGGCACGCCCAAAGCCCTGCTTAACCCGATTTATTACTTTTCAAATGTGATTCCCGCCTTGCAGAATTACCCGCAATACGGTTTCAATTCCGGCGCGCCAATCGGTTTATTCGGTCAATGGGGGGTGTTCGAGAATGCGGTGGGAACATTCGCGTATTACATTTTTATCCTTGCCTTTGCCTGGTTTTCGGTTCGGCTCATCTTGCGGAAGTTCGGGAAGGCTTCGCTGGAAAACAGGCAGGCGCAGGGAGCGGGCATCCTCATACTGGCGGTGTTGATTTTCGACCTGCCCTTCATGATCTCCATCAACTACATTGGACGGTATTTCATTCCCTTTGTGCCGTTCCTTGCCATTCTTGGCGCGCTGTTTGTGGATGAAGTTCTCCGCTTCGCTTCCAGCCGGAAACTGGTCTTCGTCCCCCCGCTGATTGCCGCGCTGTTGGCGGTTGGCATCGTCTACTCGTTTTTGCGTCTTGCCGGCACGGCATTGCTTTTCATGAACGACGCCCGCATCCCTGCCAGTGAATACATTGCAACCATTCGCGGTTATGGGAAGAGCGTTGAATATACCTTGTATCCGCCTCAAATTGAGAAACGACGTTTTTTGCGCGCGCATAATTACCCCATCTATTTCGTCAAATACCCTGATGATGTCGTTCCAACAGGCGGGCGCTACGAATACAACCAGGGCGAGCGGGGACTGCTCGAACGCGATACGGATTACTTCGTCATGGACAGTTATACTTATGACCGCTTTTATACCGAATCAGTTTGCGAGACCAATCCCGTGGAGTGTGATTTCTTCAAACGGCTGATCGCCGGGGAAGCAGAGTCCTTCCGCCTCTTGCGGGAATTCAAATACGATCTCCCGCCTTACCTGCCGCACGTTACCATTTCGGCAGTCAACCCGGATGTGCTGATCTTTGAACGGGTGAGATGAAAAACGACGGTCACTTTGAAGATGATCGTCATTCCGTCACTTAATGAAATTGCCCACCGTGTACACCGTCCCTGCAATGGGCGGTGTGCTTTTCATTTCGATCACCTTTCCCTTTGGGAATGCCTTATGTGCCGCGGCGGCAATCTCCTTTTCGGTGGAAAAATGCTCGTCGCGGATGTTGTGTCCCATCAAACGGAACATGAAGACCATGAACGGCTTCTCGACGGGGGTCCCGTAAACCATCTGTCCGCCAGGCTTAAGCACGCGCCTCACTTCCTTGATCGCCTGTTCCAATTCCAGCGGCGTTAGGTGTTCGAGGATGCTGATTAGCAGAACCGTGTCGAATTTATTATCCGGGTAGGGCATGTTCAGCACATCGCCTTCTTCGAGGAAGAGCGGAATTCCCATCGGCTCGAACACAGATTTGACGGCTTCGATGTCGGCGGTCAGGTCGATGCCGTGAATTTCCTTATACATATCGTGCAGGTTGGGAAAGGCAAGCCCGGTCCCAAAACCGACCTCCAACACGCGCCCGCCGCCTGTGCATTCGCCCAGCGCCAGTTCCACGCGGCGGCGGTACATTTTTCCGAAGATAGGCCAGTAATAGTATTTGATCGGGTCGTATTGATTCACGCCTTTATAAGCCTGGGCGGGCAGGAGTTTTAATTTTGGAAGCATTGAATTTCCTTGAAATCGGGGCGTTATACAAATTTGATTCGCCTCGCCGCAAAAGCAACCATCCTGAACAGCAGGATGCCGTGTTTCCAACGGGAGATATTGGTGGTTCCGTAGGTGCGTTCGCGGTAGCGGATGGGAAGGTCTACGATCTTCAGGTTTAATTTTGCCGCGCCGAAGATCAGGTCGAAATCACCGAAGGGATCGAAGTCGCCAAAGTAGGAACGGTTGGCGGCGATCTTTTCATAGTCTTTTCGCCAGAGAACTTTCGTTCCGCAAAGTGTGTCTTTGACGGGCTGACCAAGCATCCATGAGAAGGCGAGGCTGAAGAATTTGTTGCCGAGGAAGTTAAGCGTGCGCATCGCTTCCTTTTCCATCGGGTAGACAAGGCGCACGCCATTGATGAACTCTCCATTGCCGGAGGCAATGGCTTCGTAGAAACGCGGCAGGTCTTCCGGTGGGACGGTCAGGTCTGCGTCTAGGATCATGAGGATGTCGCCGGAGGCTTTTTCGAAGCCGAGTCGAATGGCGTCGGCTTTGCCAATGCCCGGCTGGCGGAAGAGCAGGCTTGGGGTCCGGGGGTGAAGCGGAATTTCCTTCTCGATGGTTTCGTAGGTGTTGTCGTGGGAATGCCCCTCGACGAAGATGAGTTCGGTTTTCGATCCCATGTTGGGAAGGCGCTCGAAGATATTTTTGACGTTGCCCGCTTCGTTTCGCGCGGCGACCACGACGGACACGCTTGGGTTTTGCGCGGGTTGGGGGGCGGGGCGGGCAATGACGAAGTTGGAAAGCGCAAAGCTGTTGAAGGGCCAAAGTTTTACGAGGTAGCGGTTTATAAGTCCGCAAAGAGGCAGGGGCAGAAGGATCTCGCGCGTGGCGCGGACTCTTTCAAAGCCTGCCAGTCGCAGGAGATTGTCCACGTCTTCGGGGGTCAGCCAGTTTTGACTCAAAATGGGCGCGGCGAGATTCAGGCTTTGCGCGAGCGTGAGCGGAAGCTGCCAGAGGTGGCTGTAAAAGTTCAGGATGAGGCGCGTGTGCGGCGCGCATAATTTTTTAACCTGTTCGAGCGCGCGCTGGACATCCCACAAATCGTTGACGGTGTCCGAAAGGATGATGACATCGAACACGTCTTCGAGGCTGGAGAGGTCATGTGTATCGAGCTGGCGGTATTCGATTTCGGGATGACGTTGTTTTGCGCGGGCGATCATCTCGGCGGAAAAATCCACGCCGACGCCGTGAGAGGGTTGCAGGCTGGCGATGAGGTCTCCCGCGCCGCAGCCGATTTCAAGGATGCGTTGATTTGGATGGACGAGGAATTGATAAATCTCTGCCAGCCGGCGGTGATACCAGCGTCCCATGCCGCGCCAGTGATCGCGTTTTTTGGCAATGGCATCCCAGTTTGCCATGCGGGTCTGCTGGTAGGCTTTGCCCGCTTCATCGAAAGGTGGGTTGATGTTCATGACGAGTGATTTTACCTGAGGCTGTCCGTTCGTGATGCGAAAAGTGAGTTATAATTCAGCGACTGAATTTTGGAATTATAAATCATGACTGTTGAATCTACAAACGACGAACTCCGCGAACTTTCCCTGCTCGAGCAGATCGAGAGCGACCCGGATATAAACCAATCCACACTTGCCCGTCAGTTGGGTGTGGCGGTTGGCACGGTCAACTGGCATTTGAAACGCCTCATCGCCAAAGGCGCGGTAAAGGTTTCACGTGCCGAACGCAAGAAACTGCGCTACATCATCACGCCCGAGGGACTTGCATTGCGCGCCCGCCTGGCAGTGGATTATGTCGAGCGTTCGTTTTCCGTTTATCGAAAGACCCGTCAGCGTGTGAAGGATCATCTTGCAAAAGTGCGCGCCGCAGGTTTCGACCGCGTGCGCATCGTCGGATCGGGCGATGTGGCGGATATCTGCAAACTGACCTGCATCGAACAGGATATTACGGTGGTGAACGATAAATCCGCGCCCGCGCTTGTTTTGGATGGATACAAGATCAGACTGGAAGGCTTGGGATGACGGACCGCCATATTTTGATCACGGGTGGGGCAGGCTATATCGGCTCACTCCTGACCTCGGAACTGCTTCGGCAAAATTACCGTGTTACCATCCTCGACAGTCTCCTGTTCGGCGGCGAGAGCATTCTCCCGTTCCTGAGCCATCCAAACTTTCACTTCATCAAAGCGGATGTGACCGAGCCGCGCGCTGTGCGGGATGCCGTCCGCCAGGATTGGCAGGTTCCCAATGCGGTGGTCCACCTTGCGGCGATTGTCGGTTTTCCGGCTTGTCAGGCGGTGGGAAAGCAGGTGGCATGGAAGTACAATGTCGAGGCGACGAAAATGGTCTTCGAGCAGTCAGCAGATTTGGGCGTGGAACGATTCGTGTTCGCGTCCACCTACAGCAATTACGGTTTGTCTGAAAACGGCAAGCCGGTCACCGAAGAGACCGCGCTCAATCCGCAATCCTTGTATGCCGAGACCAAGATTGCAAGTGAAGAATTCTTGCTCGCGCAAAAAGATGCGGCTTGCGCGCCGCTTTTGTTCCGCTTTGCGACGTTGTATGGCATTTCCCCCCGCACCCGCTTTGACTTGATCGTGAATCAATTCGTGCTTGAGGCATTCACCAAACGTTCGCTCATCATCTACCAGCGCGGATACTCGCGCTCGTTCGTTCACATCCGCGATGTGGCGCGCGGCATCATCATGGGCTTGGAGGCGGAACAGTCGAAGATTCGCGGGCAGGTCTTCAACCTGGGAACTGAGAACGGAAATTATTCCAAGGATGATATTGTACGGCTCGTCTTGAAGCGCATGCCCGAAACTACGGTGGAATATAAAGACCTGACCTTCGGCGGCGACATGCGCGACATCACCGTGTCGTTCGAGAAGATCAAGCGCGTGCTTGGTTTCGATACCACGTTGGACGTGGACGACGGCGTGCGCGAAGTGTTGTTTGCGTTGAAGTCCGGGTTGATCAAAGACCCGGCAGATGACAGATACAGGAACGCGCAGTTCATTGTGCAGTAGGTCGCAAGTTGAAGGTTGAAAGTTACAGGTTGAAGGAGAAAAGTTATGACAACGGCGAAGCGGTTTGAAGATTTGGAAGTTTGGCAGAGAGCGAAAGATTTGACGAACTTGATTTACAAACATTCCGCTGATGGCGCTTTTTCGCGCGATTTTGGTTTGCGCGATCAAATGCGAAGAGCTTCCGTTTCAATCATGTCAAACATTGCCGAAGGGTTTGAAAGCCAGACCCAGGCGATGTTCATCAAATTCCTTGGTTACGCAAAAGGATCGGTGGGTGAATTACGCGCCCAACTTTATATTGCCAGGGACCAGGACTACATCACCGAAGAGGACTTTAATACAATGTTTTCAACAGCGAAAATTTGCAGCAGGCAACTCTCGCGTTTTATTCAATATCTGGAATCTCAACCCAATGCGCGGCGTGTCCGCGAAGAAGGAGTAACCTACAATGTCGAACAATAAACCTTCCAACCTTCGATCTTCAGCCTTTTGGCAAAACAAGCGCGTCCTTGTGACCGGCGGGGCGGGTTTTTTGGGATCCTTTGTGACAGAAAAACTCATTGAACGCGGCGTAACTGATATTCTTATCCCGCGTATTGAAAATTACAATTTGACAGACCGTGATGACATCCGCCGCCTGTTGAGCGATGCCGTGCTTGCGCGAGACAAACTGCCTTCCCACTTGTTGCCTGCAAACGTTAACCTGCAACCTTCGACCTTTGACCTGCAACCTTCCAATCTAATCATCATCCACCTCGCCGCGAACGTGGGCGGCATCGGCGCGAACCGCGAGCATCCCGCTGAGTTTTTCTACGACAACCTGATGATGGGCGTGGAACTCATGCACCAGGCGTACAAGAACGGCGTCGGCAAATTCGTCGCCATCGGCACGGTCTGCGCCTATCCCAAGTTCACGCCCGTCCCGTTCAAGGAAGACGACCTGTGGATCGGCTACCCCGAAGAGACCAATGCCCCTTACGGTCTTGCCAAGAAGATGATGCTCGTGCAGGCGCAGGCGTACCGCCAGCAATACGGATTCAACGCCATTTTCCTTCTGCCTGTGAACCTGTACGGTCCGCGCGATAACTTTAATCTCGCAACTTCGCATGTGATTCCCGCCCTCATCCGCAAAGCCGTCGAAGCAGGCGAGCGAGGCGACAAGGAGTTACAAGTCTGGGGCGATGGCTCACCAACACGCGAATTCCTCTACGTGGAGGATGCCGCCGACGGTATCGTCACCGCCGCCGAAAAATACAACGGCGACCTGCCCGTCAACCTCGGTTCCGGCTACGAAATCTCCATCAAGGACCTGACCGAAATGGTTGCGAAATTAACCGGCTTCACTGGCAAGATCGCCTGGCAGACGGATAAGCCCAACGGTCAGCCCCGCCGCGGACTCGACGTCTCCCGCGCGAAGGAACTCTTCGGCTGGAGCGCGCAGGTCCCATTCGAGGAAGGCATGAAGCGCACCATCGAGTGGTTCAAGGCGAACCGAGACAAGATCAAATGAGTTGCAGGTCACAGGTTGAAGGTTAAAAGTAAGACCAACCTTCAACCTTCAACGTTCAACCTTCAACCTTCAACCTTCAACCTTTATGACTGAAATTAAACACGAACCCGCCACCGTCTACATCAAACCGTCCAAAGGGCTTGCCGCATTAAACCTGCGCGATCTTTGGATGTACCGCGAACTGATCTTTTTCATGGTCTGGCGCGATGTGAAGGTGAAATACAAACAAACGCTGCTTGGCATGGCATGGGCGGTCATCCAGCCCGTGATGACCATGCTGGTCTTCACCTTCCTCTTTGACCGCGTGGCAAAACTCCCAACCGAAGGCATTCCCTATCCCGTCTTCGCGTTTACCGCACTGCTGCCGTGGGGCTTGTTCGTGGTCGCGCTCAACCAGGGCAGTCGTTCGCTCGTGGCGCACAACAACATGGTGACGAAGATCTACTTTCCGCGCCTCATCCTGCCAATGTCATCGGTCTTCGCAGGCTTGGTGGATTTTGCGATTGCCTTTGTCATCCTGGTCGGATTGATGTTCTACTATCAAGTCACGCCCGCCTGGAATTTACTCTGGACGCTTCCGCTCTTCCTGCTGCTTGCAATCGTGACCGCGCTCGGCGTTGCCCTCTGGCTTTCGGCGATCAACGTCCAGTATCGTGACGTAAACCAAGCCCTCCCGTTTCTGACTCAGTTTTGGCTGTTTGCCACGCCCGTTGCTTACTCTGCCTCTGTCATTTCCGAAAAATGGCGGATCGCCTACTCCCTCAACCCGATGGCGGGCGTGGTCAACGGCTTCCGCTGGGCGCTGCTCGGCACCGGCAGCGGACCCGACATCACGCTTTGGGTTTCGGTTGGAATTTCAATTTTGATCTTTGTCTCGGGTCTCTTCTATTTCCGAAGCATGGAAAAGACCTTTGCGGACACAATATAGGTTACAGGTTACAGGTTACAAGTTGAAAGTTGCAGGTTTGAAACCTTCAACCTTCAACCTTCAAACAAACATATGACAACAGCCATCAGCGTAAAAAACCTCGGCAAGCAATACAAGATCGGCGCGGCGGAGACGAAATTCCGCTACAACATGCTGCGTGACGTGATCGTGGATACGGTCTCGGCACCTATTCGTTTGGCAAAAGCGATGGTGGGCAAATCGGACCGGCGCATGAACCAGAATTTCGTCTGGGCGTTGAAGGATGTCTCCTTCGATTTGGAGGAAGGCAAAGTCCTCGGTATTGTCGGGCGCAACGGCGCAGGCAAAAGCACCTTGCTCAAAATTCTCTCGCGCGTCACTGAACCGACTACGGGAACCGTCACCGTGCGCGGACGGGTCGGCTCGCTGCTCGAAGTGGGGACGGGCTTCCACCCCGAATTGACGGGACGCGAAAACATCTACATGAACGGCGCGATCCTCGGCATGAAGCGCGCGGAGATTGACGCAAAGTTCGATGAGATCGTGGATTTTTCCGAAGTCAGCCAGTTCATTGACACGCCTGTCAAACGTTATTCATCGGGTATGTATTTACGTTTGGCGTTCGCTGTGGCGGCTCATCTTGAACCCGAAATCCTCGTGGTGGATGAAGTGCTGGCGGTGGGCGATGCCGAATTCCAGAAGAAATGTCTCGGCAAGATGGGTGACGTTGCCCAGCAGGGACGCACGGTCTTGTTCGTCAGTCATAACATGTCTGCCATTCTTCGTCTTACTGAAGAAGCCATCGTCTTGAACAAAGGTCAACTCATCATGCGCGCGCCTTCACAGGAGGCGGTTGACTTTTATCTGTCCTCGGGGCAATCGCAGGCAGGCGAGCGGATGTGGGAGGCGGACGAGGTCCCGGCGGCGAGTCAGCCTTTTACGCCGATCAGTTTGAAGGTCAGGGAAAGAGGCGGGAAGGTCGTGGATACCGTCCGCTCCACTGAACCTGTCATGATTGAGTTTGAGTACAAACTTGATTCGTCCATCACGGGTTTGCGCGTTGGGTTGTACGTCAGCACGATGCGCGGCGAATACGTCTTTACTTCTTTCGATACGGACGACGCCGCCTTGTTCGAGAAATACGACACGCGCAGCGCGGGGCATTACGTCAGCCGCGCGGAATTGCCCGGCGACATTTTCAACGAAGGACGATACAGCGTGGGTGTGAACGCGAGTTCGTTCGGCGTGCGCCGCTATTTCATGGACGAGAACGCGCTCGCCTTCAACGTGGATATTTCGGGCGCGCCCGGCACGCAATGGGGCGAGCCGCGCGTGGGACCCGTGCGACCAAGATTGAATTGGAAGATCGAGAAGATAGGTTAAAGGTTACAGGTTGAAAGTTGAAGGTTTAACTTTCAATCTTCAACTTTCAACCTTCAACCTTCACCCTGAAATCATCTTATGACAAACAACCTCCGAGAACTTTTAGGCGACCTGCCCTTCACTGCTGAAATTGATTGGATGCTTCGGCACGCTTCGCGGAATCGCGCGCGCAAAGATCACTACAATCTTTCGCGTTTGCAGAAGTCGCTGCCCCCGGCGGTGGAAGCGGTGAAGCCGTTTGCGCAAAATGCCAAACGCGAAACGCGAAACGCAAAACGCGTTTTGTTCTTTGCGACTTTGCATTATTGGATCGAGCAATCCGCTTATCTTGGATTGGCGCTTGCGGGGTTGGGACACGACGTCACGCTGTTAACGCTGCCCTACTCCGAATGGCATAAACAGAAGGATAAGTTTACTCAACGTCAGCGGATTCTTCACACGAAGGATGCTCTTGCTTCGCTTTCGCCGTTGATCAAGCACGTTTCCATGCTCGACTTGAAACCTTCAACCTTCAACCTTCAACCTTCAAACCTTCCCCCCGCTCTTCAATCCGATATCAAGGAAGTCTCTCTGTGGGACGCGCAATACACGCTCATGCGCGAAGAGGTGGACATGAACGACCCGTCCGACCGCGCCTTGTATGATTTGCGAATCCAGCGCAACACCTTCGCCGCCAAAGCCGCGCTCGAATGGATGCAAACGAACAAGCCCGAAGTGGTGTTGATTCCAAACGGTTTGATTCTCGAAATGGGCATCGTCTTCCGTGTGGCGCGTCACCTCGGCATTGACGTAGTTACCTACGAGTTCAACGACCAGCGCGAACAGATCTGGCTGGCGCAAAACTCATCCATTATGCAGCAAGAGACGGATTATTTGGTGGATGCGCGTTGCCAATTACCAATTACCGATTCCATGTTCGAGCGAGTCGCGGATTTGGAAAACGCCCGTCGCGGCGCAAGAGTTTGGGGCAAGTCCAAACGACTTTGGCAATATGTCTCTTCGCAAGGAGCAGACGCAACACGCAACACGCTCCATTTGGATAACCGCCCCATTGTCATGCTCGCCGCGAACGTACTCGGTGACAGCCTGACTCTCGGACGCGATATCTTCGCCTCTTCCATGACCGAATGGATCACGAAGACCGTGCAGTATTTTGCCAGGCGGACGGATGTGCAATTGGTCATCCGCGTGCATCCGGGCGAGAAACTGGTGCCGCAGGCAAAATCCATGGGGACGGTGGTGAAAGAGGCATTGCCTGAAATCCCCAGCCATATTCACGTCATCGGCGCGGAGGATAAGATCAATACCTACGATTTGATCGAGATCGCCGATGTCGGCTTGGCGTACACGACCACTGTCGGTCTCGAAACCGCGATGAACGGACGCCCTGTCATTTCGTGCGGGCAGACCCATTATCGCGGACGGGGCATCACCATTGACCCGAGCACGTGGGATGAATATTACGCCGCGCTCGAAAAAGTGCTGGGCGATATTCCTGCTCATCAAATGAACGAAAAGCAGATCGAGTTCGCCTGGAATTATGCCTACCGATTCTTCTTTGAGTATCCGCGTCCCTTCCCCTGGCGTCTCATGAATTTCTGGGACGACCTCGAAGTTTGGTCCCTCGAAAAAGTGTTGAGCGATGAAGGCATGGCGCAGTTCAAAGATACGTTCGGCTTTTTGGTGGGCGAGCCGTTTACTTGGAAGTGACCCTCACCCCCGTCCCCTCTCCCAAAGGGAGAGGGGGGAGTTAATATGACCGACACCAAACAAAAAGTCCGCGAGTTTTACGATGAGATCGGCTGGATGCAGGAGGAGAACGGGCATTACCAAAACGCCCGTTACGAAGACCTGCGTCCCGTTTCGCGCGACTACATCCACAAGACGCGCCTGCGCGTGCTGAATGGACTCATCCCGACCGGGCGCTTCATGCTGGACGCCGGGTCTGGTCCTGTCCAGTATGAAGAGTACAAGACCTATTCTGCGGGCTATCAAAAGCGTATCTGCTTGGATATTTCCATTCAAGCCTTGCGCGAGGCGCGGACTCGCATTGGCGACCACGGACTGTTCGTCGTCGGCGACCTCGCCAATCTCCCGTTCAAGAATGAGGCGTTCGACGGCGCGGTTTCCATGCACGCGATTCATCATCTGGCTTTGCCAGAACATCCGCGCGCGTATGCCGAAATCCACCGTGTCCTCGCGCCGGGGCGGACTGCCGCCATCGTCAATGGCTGGCATAATCCGCTGTTGATCCGCATGGCGGAGCCGCTCATCGGCTTGATGCGCAAACTGTCTGGTCGCGCCGAAAAGAAAAAGAAGGAATGGCTCAACGAAGAAGACCCTGCCGGTACCTTCGTCCAGAAGATGACGCCCGAATGGCTTAAAAAAGAAATCGGCTCGCAGATGACGATTGAAATCAAACCCTGGCGCAGCATGAGCACGCGCATCATGCGCTGGTTCGTGCGCCCCTTCGGCGGGCGGACTTTCCTGCGCTTCGTCTTCTGGCTGGAAGGTGTCTTTCCAAGGTTCTTTGCCGAAAATGGGCAGTATCCGTTGATCGTGGTGAAAAAGTAGCCATGTCATGCTGAGCGGAGCGAAGCATCTCTACGCCAATGGTAGAGACCCTTCGCTGGCGCTCGGGGTGACATAATAAAGCATATAAAATGTTCTGGAAAAAGAAACCGTTTCCCGAAATCCTCTTCCTTCTCCTCATCTCCGCCGTTGTGTATTTGCCGCACATCGGCAGTTTGACATATTTCAAAGACGATTGGTATTACGTCTATGACGGGATGCTCGGCGGCGCGAAGGTCTTTCACGAGATGTTCCGCATTGACCGCCCCGCGCGCGGATTTTTATTCGAGTGGTATTATGCGCTGTTCGGTCCCAACCCGCTGCCGTGGCATTTGGGCGCTTTCTTTTGGCGGGCGGCAGCCGCCATTGGCGCGTTGTGGATTTTCAATATTCTTTGGAAAGAGAATCGAAAATTCAATTTCATCGCCGCGCTTTTATTTGCGATCTACCCCGGCTACTTCTGGTGGGTCAGCGCCATCGAGTACCAACCGATGATCGCCAGCCTCGCGTTGCAGGTAATCTCGATTGCGTTCACCCTCAAATCCATTCAATCGCAAAATCGAGTTTCAAAAATCGCCTATCTTGTCGGCGCGATTCTCACAGGCTGGACTTATATCGCCCTTGTGGATTACGCCATCGGGATGGAAGCGTTTCGCTTTATTGCGGTGTATGTACTCGTAAATCGAAAAACGCAAAACGCATTTGGAAAACGCCTGCTTGCCGCAGTCAAAGCCTGGGCGTGGATACTGCTTGTCCCGCTTGGAATCATCATCTGGCGTGTCTTCTTCTTCACCAACGAACGCAAGGCGACGGACGTCGGCGGTCAGTTGAGCGTGTTTTTCAGCAACCCGGTTGGGACGACGATTGACTGGCTGTTTCAAACTTACAACAGCGTGTTGAACCTCAGCGTGCTGGCATGGCTTGATCAATTCCCGGCGTTTGTTCAGTCCATGCGGTTGCGCGATCTTGCGTTTGGCGTTTTGCTCGCTGCGTTTGTGATTCTGCTTGCGGCTCTTGCGGAGAGACGAATCAGACTGGCGGCGGAATCGAAGGATTGGGATGGCGGGCAGGATCGGGTCGGGGAGGAGGCGCTTCTGCTCGGCGGGCTGGGGATGGTCTTCGGAGTCCTGCCGGTCGTCATGGCGAATCGTTATGTCAATATCACCGGCTTCTCGCACTATGGTTTGCCCGCATCCATTGCCGCCGCGCTTTTCATGGCGGGCTTTCTGTTTTCGCTTTCGGCAGGGCGCGCCCGCTCTCTTGTGTTGTATGTGTTGATTGGGTTTGCATCCCTCGCGCATCATGGAATCGCGGTGAATGCGGTGACGGAAGAGACTGCTTTGCAAAAGTTTTGGCGGCAGGTCAGTTGGCGCGCTCCGGCTCTGCGCGAAGGGACGACGCTTGTGATCCATTACCCGTTGTATGGCATGGGCGACGGCGGTTATGGCTTGATGGAAGCGGCGAATGTGATTTACTTCCCGGATTTTACGGGCGAGATACCCGTTCATTATCCGCTGGCGGGACTCACCCTGAACGATGAAAACATACCGGATATTCTGGAGGGGCAAGCCTACAAGCAGACCCAATATCGCAGTCACACCGTTGACTTTGATTACGGAAACCTGCTCGTCATCAGCCAGCCGACGTTGGGATCCTGCGTGCATGTCATGGATGGCGCGCAGCCGTTGATCTCGATGTATGATCCTGTGAATATGTCGCTCGCCGCGCCGTCCTCACGCATCGAAAACGTAATTGTGGATGTTGAACATGCCTCGCCGCCTGTTTACATTTTCGGTGAAGAACCCGAACGCGGCTGGTGTTATTACTTCCAAAAAGCGGACCTGGCGGCGCAGATGGGCGATTGGGAAAAGGCGGCGTCGTTGGGCGAAGAGGCGATTGGTTTGGAACTCAGTCCCGAAGACCGCGTCGAGTGGATGCCGTTTTTAAAGGCGTACGCCATTACCGGAAATGCGGAGCGTTTGAATGGGCTTGCAAAGCGAATTGTCGGCGACAGGTCGTTGCGTTTGCAGGCGTGTGAAATGTTGAGCAATATCCAGCAGCCGTTGAGTGAAGATGTCAAACGGGTTGTTGATAGAGACTATTGTAAAAATTCGGAGTAAACTCTGTAAAGATTAACTCCTTTTCGGACACGGAAACACGGAACGCGCTGAAATTCACGGAAAAACCCTTTTTGTCTTTTCCGTGTTGTCCGTAAAATCCGTGCGTAAAAAGGAATGTTGACAGGAGATTTCATGGACTGGAAAAATCAAGTTGTGCTTGTCACGGGCGGCACGGGGTCATTCGGCAAGAAGTTTACGCGGATTCTGCTGGATGATAAGCAGCCGAAGAAGGTCATTATTTTCAGCCGCGATGAGTTGAAACAGCACGAAATGCAGGTGGGCGGATTCAATGACCCGCGCCTGCGCTATTTCATCGGCGATGTGCGCGACCGGGAACGACTCGTCCGCGCAATGCATGGCGTGGACGTTGTCGTCCATGCGGCGGCGCTCAAGCAGGTTCCAGCCTGCGAATACAACCCGATGGAAGCCATCAAGACCAATATTATGGGTACGGCGAACGTCGTCGAAGCGGCGCTGGATGCGGGCGTGAAGAAGGTGCTCACCGTCAGCACCGATAAAGCCGTCAGCCCGGCAAATTTATATGGCGCCACCAAACTCGCGGCGGAGAAGTTAACGATTCAGAGTAATGCCTATGCCGGGGGAACAGCAACCAGATTTTCCTGCGTCCGATACGGGAACGTCGTCGGCAGCCGCGGCTCGGTGGTGCCGCTGTTCCTCAAACAAAGGTCGAATGGCAAAGTCACCATCACAGACGAGCGCATGACGCGCTTCTGGCTTTCGCTGGAGCAAGGTGTGCGTTTCGTCATCACCTGCATCGAGCAGATGGAAGGCGGCGAGGTCTTTGTGCCGAAGATTCCCAGCACCAAAGTGACCGACCTTGCCCACGCCGTTGCGCCTGAAGCAAATCTTGAGATCATCGGCATCCGTCCCGGCGAGAAACTGCACGAGATGCTCATTTCGGAGGACGAGGCTCGTCACACAATTGAATTGGAGAAAATGTTTGTCGTTCAGCCTGCCGAAGCGACGTGGTTCGGTTATTCATGGCGGGATAAGGGCAAAATGCTTCCCGAAGGTTTTTACTATTCGAGCGACAACAACACCGAGTGGCTCGACGTGGAAGGCATTAAGAAGTACATATCACCGTTTGAAGAACTTTTCGCGCAGGGCAAACTTGAAGGATAGTTCGTGGGTTGAAGGTCACAGGTTTAGGGTTTCAAGTTTTTTCGACCTGCAACTTTCAACCTTCAATATGGAACCCGACTATGAAACTTCTCTTAACTGGCGTCAGCGGATTGCTCGGACTCAACTTCGCGCAGGAGATGATGGACGAGCACGAAATCATTGGCGTGGATCGCGGCAAGCTGGTCAATGCGCCGTTCAAGATTTTGAAACATGACCTGCTCGATGCGGGCGCCGTGGAATCGATCCTCGACGCGGCGCAGCCCGACTGGCTGGTCAACTGCGCCGCGCTTGCCGACCTCGACACCTGCGAGGAGAACCCCGACCTTGCCAAACGCCTGAACACAGACCTGCCCCGCCAACTGGCGCGCGCCTGCAAGGAACGGAATATTTCCCTCGTTCACATCTCCACCGATGCAGTTTTCGACGGCGAGAAGGACGGTTTCTATACCGAAGAGGACAAGCCCAATCCGCTCGGCGTGTACGCCAAAACCAAGATGGAAGGCGAATGGGCGGCGCTGACGGAAAACCCCAGCGCCATCGTGGCGCGCGTCAACTTTTACGGCTGGAGCCTGAGCGGCAGGCGCAGTCTCGCCGAATTTTTCTTCAACAACCTGACCAAAAGCAAAAGCATGAGCGGCTTCACCGACGTCACCTTTTGCCCAATGCTTGCGAACCACACCGCCCGCCTTCTCGTCAAGATGTTGAAGCGCGGGTTGGGCGGTCTGTATCATGTGGTTGGTCCGCAAGCCATGAGCAAGTACCAGTTCGGCGTGGAGATCGCCCGCAAATTCAGCCTGCGCGAAGGCGACATCACCCCCAAATCCATCAGTTTTTCCGGCTTGGTCGCGAAGCGTTCCAACAACTTGTGGCTTTCCACCCACAAGTTGTCCACAGATCTGGGCGAGGATTTGCCCGAGTTTTCCACCGGTTTGGACGAGTTTTACACACAATACCAGCAGGGCTATCCACAGAAAATACGCAGTTATCAACAGATTTGACCTGTTCAGCCAGTCCACCGACTTCACTTATCCACACATGGAAGGCAGAAAGCCGGCTTTTTTCCACCAAAATCCCGCTCGTTTCTCGCAGAAATCGCCACCTTGTCCATAGTTATCCACAGTTTTTAACCAGTTATCCACAGGAAAACCCATGAAAAACCTGCATAAATTCGAAGAATTTCTTCTTTTTTGCCTCGCCCTGCTCCTTTTTTCGGAATTGGATTACTCCTGGGGACTTTTCGCCCTGCTCTTCTTTACGCCCGACCTGAGTATGCTGGGCTATCTGACAAATCCCCGCTTCGGCGCCTGGACCTATAACCTGATCCACCACAAAGGATTTGGGATTACGCTGTATGCTTTGGGCTACCTATTGACCATTCCCTGGCTGATGTTCGCAGGGACGCTGCTCTTCGCCCACTCCAGCCTTGACCGCGTCCTCGGCTACGGCTTGAAGCGCGAAGATTCTTTCCAGAACACGCATTTGGGGAGGATTGGGAGGTAATATGGATAAAGAATTAATTCCATCGCGCCCCGCAGAATTCGAAGATCGTTTTCGATTATATCTGGATGAATCGGGCGATCATGTATTTCGTGAAACCGTGGAAATTGCCCATCGTTTTCTTTGTTTGTTAGGTTGTTGGTTTAAGAACCCGGATTACCTTCGTTTCCATGAAGCGCTTGAGGGATTAAAACAACGGCATTTTCATCACCACCCGGACAATCCTGTGATTTTGCATCGCGAAGATATGATCAATGCCCGCAGGGTCTTCAAGATTTTGCAAGAGGAGAAAAAACGCGCCGAATTCGATAACGACCTGTTAGGTATTATTCGGGAAGCAGACTTTAAAGTGGTGGCTGTCGTTATTGATAAAGCTGCCCTGCGGGCGTCGTATGGAGAATCCGCCGCGCACCCTTATCACCTTGGTTTGGGATTTGTGTTGCAGCGGTTTGCGGGTTATCTAAATCGAATAAATCGTGTGGGTAACGTAATGGCAGAATCGCGCGGCGGCAGGGAGGATATGCTGCTGCAGGAATCATATATTCGAGTTTACGAACATGGCATTTGGGGGGTAACCTCGGCTTCTTCGTTTCAGTCTGCGCTTTCCTCCCGCAAACTAAAACTTCGTAACAAAAAAGCAAATATCTCCGGCCTGCAACTTGCGGACTTGCTTGGGCATCCTGCAAAGATGTGGGCGTTGCGGCACTATGGGATTGTCAATGAAGAGCCTGCTCCTTTTGCCAGCCGCCTGATGAAAATTGTGGGGGAAAAATTCAACCGTCAACTTTACAACAAGAAATTGGAGGGGTATGGGATCGTACTTTACCCCAAAAAATAAAAGGGCCTCTTGCGAGACCCTCTTACGCTCGCCCCTGCGGGCGATCCACCTCCGCTAAGCGGATTAACATTATTATACAACCGATTTTATGAATTTTTCATTGCAATTTTCTGAAATTAAAACTTCTCATCCCGGAGGAACAAAATGGAAATCAAATTCGGAAACCACACTATCGGCTTGAACCATCCCACCTATTTCATCGCCGACATTGCCGCGAACCATGATGGCGATATTGAACGTGCGAAGAAGCTGATTCGCCTGGCGAAGGAAGCGGGCGCGGATGCCGCCAAGTTCCAGAATTTCGACGCGCCGAAAATTGTCTCTGATTATGGCTTCAAAGCCATGAGCGGCGGGCAGGTTTCGCACCAGGCGGCGTGGAAAAAATCGGTATTTGAAGTGTACAAAGGCGCTTCCATTCCATTTGAATGGTCAATGACTCTGGTCGAAGAATGTAACGAAGTCGGCATTGACTATTTCTCCTCGCCGTATGATTTTGGGGCGATTGACTTTCTCGACCAGTATGTGGAAGTTTATAAAGCCGGCTCCGGCGAAATTGACTGGATCGAAGCGCTCGAGCGCATGGCGTCCAAAGGCAAGCCCTTCTTCGTCGCCACCGGCGCTTCAGATATTGGCGACGTGCAACGGGCTGTCCATGCGATTCTCAAACTTAATAAGCAGTTGGTTTTAATGCAATGCAATACCAATTACACCGCCAGCCCAAACAACTACGACCACTTGCATTTGAATGTTCTCAAAACTTACGCTGTCATGTTCCCCGATGTGATTCTGGGCTTGTCCGACCACACCCATTCTGTTGCCCCCGTCCTCGGCGCGGTGACGTTGGGCGCGCGCGTGATCGAACGTCACTTCACCGACAGCAACGACCGCGAAGGTCCCGACCACAAATTTGCGATGAATCCCGAAAACTGGGCGAAGATGGTCGAAGAGACCCGTCTGCTTGAACGCTCGCTCGGCAGTTCGGATAAATTCATCGCCGACAATGAGCAGGATACAAAAGTCGTCCAACGCCGCTGCCTGCGCGCCGCGCGCGACATCAAGGCTGGCGAAGTTTTCACCCGCGACATGATTGACGTCCTGCGTCCCGCCACGATTGGCGCAATCAAACCGTATGAGATCGAGAACGTCATCGGCACCAAGTCGCTCGTTGATATGCCCAAGGGCAGAGAATTACGCTGGACGGATTTAGGCACTTAAGTTCCATGTGTCAAGTTCCATGTTCCAAGTTGGGAGGTTGAGATGGCGGCGATTACGAGGTTTGAAGATTTAATTGCTTGGCAGGAGTCCCGCACATTGGTTAAATGGATTTACAAGAATACGTCAGATGGAACCTTTGCAAAAGATTATGGGATGCGTGACCAGATTCAACGTGCGGCTGTTTCTGTGATGACAAATATTGCTGAAGGGTTCGATTGCGAGTCTTCAGCGGAGTTTGCAAGATTTCTTAGTATAGCCCGTCGTTCGGCTGTGGAAGTTCAGCCTCTGCTTTACGCAGCTTTGGATGTTGAACATATCAATCAGGATATTTTCAAATCTCATTATGAACAGGCGAAAAAATGTAAAGCCTTGATTGGCGGTTTGAAACAAAGCGTCCTCAAGAATCCCCGGCGCAATAACGCACCGTCCCGTGCCTAAAACCTGGAACTTGACACTTGAAACATGAAACTCATTTATTTCTCCCTCGGCTACTCCACCCACGATTATCGTTTTCTCAAAGCCATCTCCGATGGCGGGCATGAAACATTTTTTGTTCAACTTGAAGGCAATGCCCGCCAGATCGAAGACCGCCCCGTTCCAGAAAATGTAACCCAGGTACATTGGAGGGGTGGCAGGAAAAGATTTCAATGGCGCGACTTGCCCTCTTTGACCTTTGACTTTCGACGTTTGACCCGCGAAATCAAACCTGATCTCGTCCATGCGGGACCAATCCAAACCTGTGCCTTTATCGCCGTTCTCGCTGGCGCGAGCCCCATCCTCACCATGTCTTGGGGATTCGACTTGATGGATGATGCGCATAAAAATAAATGGTGGGAGTGGGTTACGCGTTACGTATTACGCCATACGGATTTCTTCACAAGCGATGCCAATGTCACCAACGACAAAGCCGTTGCCTATGGAATGAATCCAGAAAAGACCATTGTCTTCCCCTGGGGCGTGGACTTGGAACATTTCACGAAGAAAGAAGAAAGCGATGCCCTGAGCTTGTCGAAGGGAAAAGAGAGCGACGGGTTTGTCCTGTTTTGCAATCGCGCATGGGAGACGCGCTACGGTGTGGATGTGCTTGCGCGCGCCTTTGTGAAGGTGGCGCAAAAGCGAGATGATGTTCGTCTGCTTCTGCTAAGTGGCGGCTCACAGGGAGCGAAACTCCGCAAAATTTTGCAGAGTGGCGGGGCGGAGGAATATGTCACCTTCGGCGGGCAGATTTCGCAGACGGATCTTCCGCGCTGGTATCATATGGCGGATTTGTACATCTCGCCTTCACATGTGGACGGTTCGTCCGTGTCGCTGATGGAGGCGTTGGCGTGTGGGCTGCCGTGTTTGGTTTCAGATATTCCCGCGAATAAAGAATGGGTATTTGAAAATGAAAACGGATGGCTGTTTCGTGATGGAGATGCGGATCAACTGGCGGAGAAGATTCTCGCGGCGATGAATCAGCGTGAGAAACTGCCTGAGATCGGCGAAGCAGCTCGCAGGTCCGCGGAGATGCGAGCGGATTGGAAAAAGAATGCCGCGGCGTTGATGAAGGTCTATAATCAAATGTCATTGCGAGGACGGTAGTCCGAAGCAATCCCCCGATATCTATGAGATTGCTTCGTGGCGCTGAAGCGCCACTCGCAACGACATGAAAGGACAAGATGCTCACTAAAAAACAACTCATCGATGGGTTTGGTCAAATTGGAATCAAGAACGGCGATACGATCATCGTGCATACGTCATACAAGTCGTTGGGCGGTGTGGAGGGCGGCGCGGATGCCGTCATCGACGCGTTCATTGAATTGGCGGGTAAAGACGGAACGGTGATGTTCCCCGCCTTTAATTTTCAATCGTGGACGGAGAATCATTATTTTGATATTTTGGAGACGCCGTCGAAGATGGGCGCGATCACCGAGCAGGCGCGCCTCCGACCTAACGCAAAGCGGACTCCGCACCCGATTTATAGTTTCTCTGTGATCGGTTCCCGCGCCGACGAATTTTCCAAAGCCGACGATGTGGAAGCCTATGGACCGAACTCGGCATTTGCGTTGTTCCATAAGATCAATGGAACCATTGTGAGCATTGGCTTGGATTTCAACAGCACGTTCTCAATGCATCATTACATCGAATATAACGTGGGTTGTAATTACCGGCGTATCAAAGAGTTTTCTGGAATTTATGTCGGTTATGACCGCGCGCCTAAACTCAAGATGCATTCGATGTTCGTCCGCAAGGATGACACGGTGAAGACCTATATCAACCCCGGCATGAATGAACTGCTGGAAGCGGGTGTCATCAAGGAGGTGCAGGTGGGTGCGGCGAAAGTCCATTTTGCAACGGCGAACGATTTTTACGATAATATGTCTGTCATCGTGCGCGAACACCCTGAGAAACTTCATTACATCGAAGAGCCAAAATACCGGAAGTTTTAAGAGCAATTCGCAGATGAGTTGTTTATGAAACCCTACCCCTCCCTCAAATCCATCCTTGCAGATTTCTTCCCTCTGCACCGCACCCTCGCATCTGACGATCATGACAAAACGTTGGAGATCGTCGGCTCGTACATGCCTGATTCGTCAAATTACACCATCGAGACCTATGCGCCGCTGACTCCCGTCTGGACGTGGAAAGTGCCTGAGCGATATGTTGTTCATGAGGCGTATCTGGAAACCGAAAACGGCGAACGCATCGTTGACTTCAAGGACAATCCGCTGCACATTGTTTCGTATTCATTGCCTGTTGATACGGTCTTGAGTTTTGAAGAACTCCAGCCGCATTTATATTTCAACGAGAAACGTCCGCATACCGTGCCATGGGTCTTCAAATACTACGAACGTGACTGGGGATTCTGTCTGCCGAAAAACACCTTCGATAAACTACCACGCAACAAGAAATATCACGCGGTCATCAACTGCGAATTCATTACCGACCCCAAACAGGGATTCAAGGTCGCTACGGCAGTCGTCCACCCCGAGGGCGGACCCAACCCCGAAGCGGGCGAGTTCCTTGTGCAGGCGCATACCTGTCACCCGATGCAGGCGAACGATGACGGCGCGGGCGTGGTCAGCACCATTGAGTTGGCACGGCGACTCGCGGAGAATCCGCTTCCGGCGGGCTCGATGAGCGTCCGCTTCTGGTTCGGACCGGAGACCATTGGCACCATTGCATGGCTGGCACACAACGAGAGTCTGATTCCGAATCTGCGCGGCGGCATTTTCATGGAAATGACGGGGAATCAGAATCAGATCGCCTGGCATCACACCAGACAACATACTCATCTGCTCGACCGCATCACGCATCACGTTTTACGCGACACGGAGCACGACGAACGCGACTTCGCCACCGCCCCTGCCAACGATGAACGCGTCATCAACGGACCGGGCGTCAACGTGCCGTGTATCTCGCTCAATCGCTTTCCTTATGACGAATATCACACCACCGATGACAATCTCGACATCATGCACGAAGACATGCTCGTTGGCGCGGCGCAAACTGCCGAAGAGATCATCCGCATTTATGCCAGCAATTACATTCCCAAACGCACCTTCCGCGGACCAGTCTTCCTCAGCGGCTACGGTCTCTGGGTGGACTGGCGCGATAATTGGGCACTCAACCGCGCTATCGAAAAGATCATGATGCGCTTTGAAGGTCAGCATACCGTCTTTGATATTGCCGAACAGGTCGGGCTCGATTATCAAACCGTCCGCGACTATGTTGAAAAATTTAGAGTTAAGGGATTTGTAATCCCCCAGCCGATCCCATCCGAAGCGCAAACCGCGTAAAATCCTTAGACATTTAACAAAGGAGTAACAATGGTCATCACATTTATCTTTGCATTTGCACTGGCATTTGCTGCCGCCTTTTTCGCCCTCCAAAACCCATCCATCGTCACCGGAAACTTTTTTGGCTTGGCCATTCAAGGCTCGCTGGCAGTCTTTGTGCTGGCTGGGCTTGCCGTTGGATTTTTGATCGGTGTTCTGGTCATGCTGCCCGGTCGCATCAAAAGCGGGCTGGCAAATTCACGCAACCGCAAAAAGATCGCAGAGTTGGAAGCAGGTATGGGTTCGCGTAAACCGGCTGCGGTTGAGAAAGAACCGCGCAAGCCCGCTCTCGAAGAGACGCCTAAGAACGATCAATGAAACCTCGCGTCGTTGCCATCATTCAAGGACGCATGTCCTCTTCCCGCCTGCCGGGGAAAATTCTTGCCGATATTGGCGGGCAGCCGATGTTGAGCCGAGTTTACATTCGGACATCACGGGCGACGACTCTTGACGAAGTTATCTTTGCCACGACGACAGACGCCTCTGACGACCCTGTAGCGGAATACTGCGATTTCTCGGGCATTCCCTTCACCCGCGGCAGTTTGTACGACGTGTTGGACAGGTATTATCAAACCGCCAAAGAAGCCAAAGCGGACGTGGTCGTTCGCATCACAGCCGATTGCCCGGTCATTGACCCTGAACTGATCGACAATGTGGTCAACACCCTGCTCGAAGATGAATATGATTTCGTCTGCAACCGTCTGCCTCCGCCGTGGACTCGTACTTATCCCATCGGCTTGGATGTGGAAGCCTGCACTTTCAAAGCCTTGAAGAAAGCCTGGAAGGAAGCCAAAGAACCCCAGCACCGCGAGCACGCCATGCCGTATTTCTACGAAGGCGTACAATTCGAGTCAAAGGTCAAAGGTCGCAAGTCAGACCTTCGACGTTCGACCTTTGACCTTGAACAAGGAGTCTCTCCGCGTGGGTTCCGTGTTGCCCTGCTTCACAACCCAACCGACTTTGGCGATTACCGCTGGACGGTGGATACGCCCGAAGACCTCGAATTCATGCGAGAAATTTATTCTCGTTTTGATGGACGCGACGATTTCACCTGGAATGAAGTTCTGGATTTAGTCCATGACAATCCTGACTTGATGAAGATCAATGCAGGCGTGGAACATAAGACTTTGAAAGATATTGATAAAAGAGCGTTGAAAAGTTAGAAAGTTGGAAGGTTTCAACGTTTTGACATTCAAACCTGTAAACTTGTAAACATGTCCCTTATTACTCTCTTCTCTGCTCCCAAGCCCTTCATCGATCCGCACATTGCGATGATCCAGCGTAATTCCATCAAGTCATGGAAGTTGCTGCCGGATGTGGATATCATTTTGCTAGGCGAGGAGGAAGGTCTTGCCGAGGCAGCGTGTGAACTGGGCGTGAAGCACGTTGCAAGCGTCGAGCGCAACGCGAATGGCACGCCGCTGATCTCGTCCATGTTCAATCTGGCGCGGGAGAATTCCAATAGCGAATTGCTTTGCATCATCAACGCGGATATGATTCTCATGCCTGATTTCGTCGAAGCCGCGCGCAGGTCACGCATGTTGCGTGACAAGTATGTCTTGCTCAGTCAGCGGTGGGATTATGACATCACGTCACCGCTTGATTTTGCCGAAGGGTGGCAGTCTCTGCTGAGAGAAGATGTCAGAAAACAGAACCAGCTTCATCGTCCCGCCGGAAGCGATTTTTTCCTCTTCCCAAAAGCGTGTTATCAAGACATCCCCGATTTTACGATTGGTCGTGCAGGGTGGGACAACTGGATGATCTACAAAGCGCGTAAGGAAGGCTGGGCGGTGATCGACTGCACGCCGTCCATCATGATCGTGCATCAGAACCACGATTACAGCCACCTGCCTGATGGCAAGCCTCACTACGAACATCCCGAAACAAACGAAAACATCCGCCTTGCAGGCGGACAGGCGAACATCCGCTACACGATTTTAGATTCCACGCATCAACTTGCGGATGGTAAACTTACCCGCCCGAAGATGACATCTGCCCGCTTCACACGCCGCCTTGAGTTGTTTCTGCGTGCCCTATTCTTTTTCCTGCCTGAGAATGCGATCGAAAACCTTGCCAGACCGAAGCGATGGAAGAAGAGAATCAAGAAGATATTTCGATAATTCGATATTCGAGAACCGATCAACCGATTCCGAATGACGAGTTCCGAATATCCAATCCCGAATAAGAGTATCGAAAATGCGAAAAGGTCAAAACCCCGCCAAGTTCGTCAAAGATGTCCCCCGCCCTGAGCGAGTGACAGTTGCATTATTAAATTACATCCCCTTCCTGAGCGGATTCTACGCCGAGACCTTCGATGTGCTGAAAGTCTCGCTCGAATCCATGCGGGTGGATGCGGGACTGCCGTTCGACTTAATGGTCTTCGATAACGGCTCGTGCCCCGAAGTGCGCGATTTCCTCGTGAAAGAAAAAGAAGAGGGACGAATTCAATATTTGATCCTCTCGGAAAAGAACATGGGTAAAGGCGGCGCATGGAATGTGATGCTGGCGGGCGCGCCGGGTGAGATCATCGCCTACACCGATGCGGATGTTTTATTTTCCCCGAACTGGCTTTCGCGTTCGGTGGAAATTCTCGAAACCTTTCCGAATGTTGGCATGGTGACCGCCCGTCCGTTCCGAACGTCACCCGAGTTGTACACATCCACGCTGGAGTGGGCAAAGAAGAACGCGACACTGGAGGAAGGTCAATTCATTCCGTGGGAGACCTTCCTTGAATTCAACCTTTCGCTTGGGCAGACTGAAGAAGAGAATGTGAAAGTCTATGCTGAGACGAGTGATTGGCGTATTCAATACAAAGGTGTGACAGCACTTGCGGGCGCAAGTCACTGGCAGTTCACGGCGTATAAATCCACATTGCAACAGTTCCTGCCCTTTGACATGGACAAGCCGATGGGGCAAGTCCGCCAGTTGGACAAGCGCATGAATGATGCGGGTTTACTGCGCCTGATGGTCTCTGATCCGCTGGCGATGAATATGTCCAATACGCTGGGGTATTTGCGCGGAGAGTTGGGACAAAAAGAAAGAGGAAAGAAGAAAGCAGGTTTTGGGAAGCGGGTGTTGGAAATTGGAATTATCAAGAAGATTTTATTGGCGGTGTATAACAAGATTTTCAGTTGGTATTATTCGTAAACAATGACATGGTCGGACAACTCATGCATCAGATTGCCCGACCATGTCATGCAACTCCTGATGATGCGTCATCCGGAAGGGGTCGCCTCAATGGAATGAAACATACCCAGCACGGATCGTTTGTTTTTCGTTACTCGCAGTCCTGCCGCGCGGATCAAATCCAATGGGTCTTGATTCCAGCGACAACCCGCGTTGTCTTCGTAGTGCTGATATTCATGGCGGTCTTGATAATTTGCAAGCCACGGCACGGAACTATGACCATGCTCGAGAAGCAGGATCAAGCCATCGGGTCGGCAGACGCGTTTCATTTCCTGTAATGCCTTGATCGGATTGGGAAACGTACAGGTGGACAAGGTGGAGACCACAGTGTCAAAACTTCCGTCTGTAAAATCCAGTTTTTCGGCGTCCATCACAGCGAGATTTACATTCAGTCTTTGTCTGTTTGCGTTCCCGCGGACGATCTCAAGCATGTTCGGACTCAAGTCAACTGCCGTGATTTCGCTGTTTGGCGCAAAGAATGGAAAGTTCTGTCCTGTTCCACAGGCGACATCCAGAATTTTACCCGAGGCTTTCGAGAGCAGTTTCTTCTTCATCCGCGCCACGCCGAGGATGTAATGATCGAACCAGACTTTCTTCTCGTACTGGCTGGCGATCTCGTCGTAGGCTTTCTGGATTTGATCCGCCGCCATTTTTGCGCTGAGGGGAATGCGCTGGGGCTTGCAGGTCTTACCTTCGTATGCAGTGATTGTTTTCATATTTACTCCTTTTTGTTATACTGTGAAACAGTATGTGCAACAGTTTGTGTAACAATAGCCTGCATTGTAGCCAGCCTGATTTCAAAGTCAATTGCGGATCTGGCTTTGATGTAACAAAAGTCATAGAAGCGGCCATTTTGTAACAAAACCTGCCATGCCAATGAAATCCCCTCCTGCAAAAGTTGACCCGCGCGTTCGGCGCACGCGCCGCGCGTTGCGCGACGCTTTGGTCTCGCTGATTCTCGAAAAGGATTACGCCTCCATCACCATCAAAGAGATCACAGAACGCGCCGAGACAGCCTACATCACGTTTTACAGGCATTACGAGACTCTCGATCAATTGCTGATGGAGATTCTCGATGAAGGATTGGCGGAATTACTGACCCGCATCGAGACGCTGGCGAAGCAGTCTGACGCTTCCGATCTCGAAACTGAGGGCAGGCTCATCTTCGAATATATCGGTCAAAAAGCCGACCTCTTCCGCATTCTGTTCAAGAGTCAAAGCGTGGCGCGTGTTCGCAAAAAGGTTGTTCGGGATGTTGCGATGATATTTCAACGCGCTTGCACACCGCTGGCGAGATTGGACAACCCGGTGACCATCAACGTCACGTCGAACCACATCTCGACCTCTTTGCTCTCGCTCATCGAGTGGTGGCTTGATAACGACATGAATCCTCCGCCTGTAAAGATGGGAAAGGTGTATAAGAGTTTGATCATTGATTCAACAGTTGGGGCGGTGAGTTCCCTTTCAACCATGTCGGTATAAATTGCCGTTACCCGCACATCGAAACAGGCTGGGAAGAAGAAACCCGTCTCGTTTGGGAAGCGGGTGTTGGAAATTGGATTTATCAAGAAGGTTTTGCTGGCGGTGTATAACAAGATTTTCAGTTGGTATTATTCTTAGAGAGATACTTGATGACCGATGTAATATCTGTATCAGAGCAAATAGGTCAACCGTTAATGAATGGTCTCATTCACTTAGTGATTATTGGTTCGGGTGCTAGTGTTGCTGCAACCCCGAACGGTGACTTGAACGGTTTGCCGTTACCTGTTATGAACAATTTGGCAGAGATAACAGGCGTTACAAAGATTCTTGAAGAATTTGGTATTGATTTTAAACATGTATCTTTTGAAGGACTGTACAGCGACCTTTATTCAAGTGGGAAATATCAAGAACTTCTTGAACGGCTTAATTGGGGAATTCATAAGTATTTCAGTTCCCTCGTATTGCCCCGAGAACCCACAGTTTATGATTATCTTGTATTGTCTTTAAGAAAAAAAGATTTTATTGGAACATTTAATTGGGATCCTTTTTTAATACAAGCCTGTGTCAGAAATTCCGATGAAGTAGATATACCATTCATTGCTTTTCTTCATGGCAATGTATCTATAGGTCACTGTGATTCCGATTGGATCAAGTCAACATATCCAGGTACTTGCAGTAGGTGCGGTAATCCACTGGAGCCGACAAAATTGCTCTTTCCTGTAAAAGAAAAGAATTACACTGATGAATCGTATCATCTCAATAACTCGTGGGATGAGCGGGGAAAGATTGAGTCCTGTTAGCCCAAAGTAGAAATGTCACCCATTCTCCAAAGTAGAAATGTCCCCGCCCCGCGGGGCGGGGACATTTCTACTTTTTTTCTGCGAGGGGAATAG